>NVSO02000191.1 GCA_002401305.2 Rhodobiaceae bacterium
GCTGCTGATGCAGCTGCTGATGCGGCGGCAGACGCTGCGGCTGAAGCTGCAGAGGCTGCGGAAGAAGCAGCTGATGCGGAAGAAGAAGCACGCGAGACTGAAGGCGAAGGCGAAGCTGAGGGTGACGGCAAACGTAAACGCCGTCGTCGTCGTCGTCGTCGCAAATCACCGGGCGAAGAAGGTGATGAGACTTCAAGCGATTCAGAATCTGAAAATGATGATGCGGCTGAAGATGAAAATGCTCCTGCAGCAACTGAAGAGACAGAAGCTGGAGAAAGCACGTCCTCTGACGATGCCCCTACTGAGGACGACGAAGATGGCGACAAGCCAAAACGGCGTCGTCGTAGAGGCCGTCGTGGTGGCCGTCGCAATCGCCGGAAATCTGAGGATGGAGACGAGAATGCGTCGACTTCTGAAGACGGTGGCGACACAGACGCAGCGCCCGCTGTGGAAGTTTCGACAGGCACTATTGTTGAGGTTGGAGAAAATGAAGGCACACAGGTCTCAACAGACCTGCCGACACCTCCTCCGGTTCTGGTTTCTTACTCCATGGAAGAAACAGGCAGCGTGACGCCAGCGACCAGCACGCCGATCACAGAGGCCGTAGCTGAAATTGTTGCAGCTGTTGAGCCCACCCCTGTTGCCGCTGAAGCAGTTGCTGAAAAGCCTGCTGCGATTGAGCCTATTGCGGCTGCGGTGGCTGGCAATGTTGTTGCTGAGAAGCCAGCTGAAGTAGCTGAAGAGAAAGCAGCCCCTTCTAAGCCTCGCCGTAAAGGGTGGTGGCAGCGTTCTTAAACGCGCGACTTGAACGTCAAACAAAAAGAAGCCCCGGAGCAAAACTCCGGGGCTTCTTTGTAACATATCACTAACTCTTACGACGTATCGCTTAGGTCAGCATTTAGTACAGCTGGTCCGCGCGTCCGCAACAATCTTCTTGAGCGTCTCAACGCTTGCGGCACCAGGATAGAGCTTTTCACCTATCACAAACCCAGGTGTGCCCCGGATGCCAATCGCACGGGCAAGCATATAGCTTTCCTCGATGGTTGCTTGAACCTCTGGTGTTTTCATATCAGCTTGCAGCTGCTCTAAGTTCAACCCGCTCTCTGTCGCCAAGTCGGTCAGCTTGTCGTCCGTCAGCTTGCCTTTGTTTTCCATCAGCAAGGTGTGGAACGTAAGGTATTTGTCATCTCCCTGCTTAAGGGCCGCGATAGCCATTTCGCTTGCGATGGTGGAGCTTTCACTCAAAATTGGAAACTCTTTGAGAACCAACCGAATGTTGCCATCCTCCTTCACCACTTCCATCACGGCTTCCATTGCCTGTTTGCAATAGCCGCAATTGTAGTCGAAAAACTCCACGATCGAGACGTCGCCATTTGGGTTTCCGCCAAGGTAAGAGTTTGGCGATTTTGTGAGTGCATCCCAATTCGACAAAATGGCCGTTTGGGCTTGCTCCGCAGTTGCATCGGCATTTTTATTTTCCAATGCTTCCATCGCTTCAAGCAAAACTTCGGGTTCCTCAATGAGGTATTTCCGAATGAGTTCTTTTAGCTCCCGCTTTTGAGACGCACTGAAAGTATCGCCTTTATAAGAAGCGAGTTGGACAGGTGTGCCATCAGGTGTTTGCATCCCGGCCATTGACGACCCGACAAATAAAGCACCGACAACACTTATTATTCCAACAATCCCTGCCACTGTGAGTGGCAGCTTATTTACGCCTGACATTGATATTCCTGTCCCTATACGTCGTGTGTTTCATTTGACTTCAAACTACAGCGTTAGCCTTTTTTCCGCCGTCTCGTTTGCAATATATCTTCTGCACGCAACCAAGTTGGTGACCCTTCTGACAAATATTTCTGGGCACGTTTTGCATGAATGCGGGCGTCGGGCAATGCGCCTGACAAGTAAAACCGTTCGGCAGTAGCCAGTGACGCCAATCCTTCATTCCCCAGCCGCGCTTGGGCCAGAGCAATTTGGTGATAAATGAGCGGATAATCGGTCTCGTATCTGCGTGCATAATTCAGATGGACGACAGCGGCATCTAGCAAGGCGTCATCCCCCACTTCGATCATCGCCTGTCCCAGAGCAAGATGTAGAAGACCTGAGGTTGGCGCCAAAGCGACGGCTTCTCTGTAAGGTTTGATTGCGAGTTTCGCTTTACCACTTTCAAACAAAACTTGGCCTTTGAGCTCGCGTAGGAACGGCGAACCTGGAAGTTCCTTAATGAGGGAATCCACTTCGAGAAGCGCTTCTTTAAGCCGACCTTCTTTGTGATAGGCAACTGTGCGGGCATAGCGCGCGGGAGCGGATTGGTCGCTTTGAGGAAACCGACGATAGGTGGCTTCGGGACGGTCTATAAAGCCGTGCAACTTTGCTTTGACCATATCTAGGGCAATTATCCACCCTTCCGGGTCTTTTCGATCCGAATAAGGAGATTTCGCAACACGGTTTTCCAGAGCTGCCAAGCGATCAGATGACAAGGGGTGAGACCGCAAATAAGGATCTTGATAGCGACCGCTCAATAATTCTTGATCGCGGAAAATTTCAAAGGTGCGCAACATGCCTTTACCCGACCATCCCAATTTATCCAGGTAGGTAATGGCGGCTTGGTCTGCGGCTGCTTCTTGGACACGCGAATATTGCAGGATGCTGCGTTGAGCAACGGTCTGACCGCCTGCGATCACAGCGGCACCGACATCTCCTGCACCTGCGATAATAGCGCCCACCCCTAGAAGTAATGAGATGATCATGGGGGCTGTGGCGCCCTTGGCTTCATTTTGAATGCGCGACAAGTGACCACCGGCAATGTGGCCTGTTTCATGGGCCATCACGCCAATCAACATGCTGGGGGTATCTGATCGATAGATCAAACCTGTATGAATAAACATACGCTGACCACCCGCCACAAATGCATTTATTCTATTGTCGTTGATGATGTGTATCCGCACGGCTTTGGGCTGAAGGCCAGCTGCTTTAAACACCGGTTCGGCAAATGTGCGCAACACATGTTCCGTCTCGGCATCCCGAATGAGCGACATGGCGGAGGCCGCACTTGTTTGCGCAACCAACGTGCTAAAAAGAAAAGTGACGGCTAGGCAGCCATTTAAAATCTTACGATACATAAGTGCTTCCGTTTAACGGTGAAGATGTGGCCCCATTTAATTAGCGTAACAGGACTTTCTGCAGGTATAAAGTTAAAGACCACTCTAATTTCCGGTTTTTGATGCCCCTATTGGGGTTGAGCCAAAATCTTGATACTTTGAAACTGAACGCCATACTCTGGGAATTTGAACGCCATACTCAGGTTTTCACAAGACCTTCCCGCCCTCTTCGCGTAAAAGTGACTGTCCGTGACCCCCTACACCAATGAAAAGAACAGAGAAA
>NVSO02000192.1 GCA_002401305.2 Rhodobiaceae bacterium
GATGTGATGCAAGCCTTGATCCGTGCGTCGGCTGAAGCCACATCCACCGATATTAGCGGCGCGCATGCAGTCAGCCACCGGGTGATTGCCGATCACCTGCGCTCTGCTTGCTTCCTGCTTGCTGACGGCGTGATGCCTGCCAGCGATGGTCGGGGATATGTTTTGCGCCGGATCATGCGCCGTGCAATGCGGCATGCCCAATTGGCTGGTGCGAAAGACCCCTTGATGTGGCGCCTTGTGCCTGCATTGGTGCGGGAAATGGGGGCGGCTTATCCTGAGCTGCGCCGTGCTGAGGCGTTAATTACTGAAACGCTTAAATTGGAAGAAGGTCGTTTCCGCGAAACTCTGGTGCGTGGACTCAAATTGTTGGACGAGGAAGTTGTGCAACAAGGGGGAGCGGGCACGCTCAACGGGGAAGTGGCTTTCAAGCTTTACGACACTTACGGCTTCCCATTGGACCTTACGCAGGATGCGCTGCGCACTAAAGGCATGGACGTGGATTTGGACGCGTTCAACGCAGCAATGGAACGCCAGCGGGCTGAAGCGCGGAAAAACTGGTCAGGTTCTGGCGAACAGGCCACTGATACGATTTGGTTTGAAATAAATGAACGCGTTGGGGCGACTGAGTTCCTCGGGTATGAAACGGAAGCTGCAGAAGGCAAAGTTGTTGCCTTGGTGGCTGACGGCGCGGAAGTCGACGTTGTTGAAGCGGGCCAGTCCTTTGCTCTCTTGGTCAATCAAACTCCGTTCTATGGGGAGTCCGGTGGGCAAGCAGGTGATGCCGGCATGATGTTCACTGCTGACGGTGCAGAGATTACCATTACGGACACGCAGAAGAAACTTGGTGCGTTGCATGTGCATATTGGCACGCTTACGCGGGGCCGCATTGCCGTAGGTGACGTGGTTGACCTCCGGGTGGACCATGGGCGCCGTCTTGCAACCCGCTCCAATCATTCAGCGACCCATTTGGTGCATGAGGCATTGCGCCGTGTGCTTGGCCCGCATGTGGCTCAGAAGGGGTCCTTGGTCAATGAGGAACGTATTCGGTTTGATTTTGCCCATCAAAAAGGTCTGAGTGTTGATGAGATCGCCAAAGTTGAGGCGCTCGTGAATGCTCAAATCAGAGGAAACGGCACAGTTGATACCCGGTTGATGACGCCGGATGAAGCAATCGACGCAGGTGCTTTGGCATTGTTTGGGGAGAAATACGGCGACGAAGTGCGTGTGCTCTCCATGGGCGAAGACGACGCGACGACGGCCACCCATAAAGCTTATTCAGTTGAACTTTGTGGCGGCACGCATGTTGCGCGCTTGGGCGATATTGGGATCTTCAAAATTGTCTCCGAGGGAGCTGTGGCTTCGGGCATTCGCCGGGTGGAAGCACTGACGGGTGAAAGTGCGCGGCTGTATCTTACGCACCAAGAAACTCTTGTGCGGGACGCGGCTGCCGTTCTTAAAACAACGGCGGAAGAATTGCCGGGGCGCATCAGTGTGTTGGTTGACGAGCGGCGCAAGTTGGAACGTGAATTAACCCAAGCTCGTAAGAAGCTGGCTTTGATTGGGGATGGGGACAGCGACGGCGGCGCGGATCAAGTTGAAGAGATCGGTGGCACTAAGGTTTTGGCTCGTAAGTTGGACGGGGTGAGCCCGAAAGATTTGCGTGGATTGATTGATGATGCCAAGCAGCAGCTGGGTTCGGGTGTGATTGCCTTCATCACCGTTACCGAAGACGGAAAAGCGGGCCTAGCTGTTGGGGTGACCAAAGATATTTCTGACAAATTTAACGCTGTAGACTTGGTTCGTGCTGGATCTGAGGCTGTTGGCGGCAAAGGCGGCGGCGGTCGCCCTGACATGGCGCAAGCCGGTGGGCCTGACGGGGCAAAAGCCCTTGATGCGCTTGCTGCGATTAAAGAGAGCGTGGGAGCCCTTGCCGGAGCATCTTAAGGAAACTTATTCTTCCCTAAAGGCTACGTCGGATGAATTGGCGCGTAAGTCTTGGGTGGCGCGTGCGCGCCGTCGCCTGTACATCGTTTTGGAAGCTGGCAAGACCAGTGATTTGCCCAGTGTATTCTTCGACATCTTTATGGTGTTGCTGATTTGCGCAAATATCACAGTTTTTGCCATGGAAACTGTCAATGAATTCAGTGCGGAAAACCGCAACTGGATTGGATACTTCAACACGATTTCAATTTCAATTTTTACGATTGAATATATTGCGCGGCTTTGGGTTTGCGTTGAGTTCCCATTGCTTCGACCGGTCTCGCCTCTACGCGCGCGATTTATATGGGCTAAGACGCCCTATATGCTTGTCGACCTTCTGGTGATTTTGCCTTTCTATCTGGGTTTCTTCTTTGCCATAGACTTGCGGGTGCTCCGTGTTTTCCGCTTGTTGCGGTTTTTGAAGCTCATCCGTTTTTCCCCTGCTTTAACGACGCTTGGCCGCGTGATTGTCAATGAGTCGCGCGCCTTGGTCGGCGCGATTGTAATCATGATTGGTCTGCTGCTTTGTGCAGCGACTTTGATCCATTGGGTTGAAGGTGACGTGCAACCTGATGCCTTTGGCAGCATTCCACGGTCCATGTGGTGGGCTCTGTCGACGCTTACAACTGTTGGCTACGGAGATGTTGTCCCGATCACAGTGGCAGGGCGTATCGTTGGGGGCGTTGTGATGATTTTGGGGCTGGGCATGTTTGCTTTGCCGGTCGCCATTTTATCATCAAGCTTTGCGCAGGAAATACATCGGCGCGAATTCGTGGTGTCGTGGGGAATGCTCGCACGCGTGCCTCTGTTTCAGGGGCTAACACCTTTAGCGCTCGGCGAGATGCTGGATCTGCTGCAATCTCAAATTGTGCCACCCGGTGCTGTGATTGGCCATGAAGGGGAGCGTGCGGACGGCATGTATTTTATTGTGCTGGGACGTGTCGATGTCATCTTCCCTGACTTTACTATGGCATTGCATGAAGGTGAGTTCTTTGGTGAGGGTGCGCTGTTGAGCCATGAAGTGCGCAGCGCCTCTATTGTGGCCAAAACACGATGTCATCTTTTGCGTTTGCCGGTTCGAGACTTCGAGCACTTTATTGCGCGCAACCCGATTGCGCATGAAACAATTTTACGGGTTGCTGAAGAGCGCCGGGAGCTGCGCACGCGCCAAGGGGCAGAGCCGCAAACAGACGGGCTGGCTCAAGAACTTGTGGACGAAAAGAACCGCGAAACAAAAGAAGAGCAGGGCGAGTAGCCGCTGCTCTTCTTCAATAATCAAAATTGACCGTATGGGGTGTTTACGCACCCATCGCTTTTTGTAGGTTCTCGTCGACTTTGTCGAGGAAACCCGTAGTTGAAAGCCATTTTTGCTCTGCGCCAACCAACAAGGCCAAATCTTTGGTCATGTGGCCGCTTTGTACGGTGCTCACACACACTTTTTCGATGGTATTTGCAAAGTCGATCAGTGCTTGGTTTTCATCCAATTTACCCCGGTGAGCGAGGCCGCGTGTCCACGCAAAGATGGAGGCGATAGAATTGGTTGAGGTTTCTTCACCACGCTGGTGCGCTCTGTAGTGGCGGGTCACGGTGCCGTGTGCTGCTTCGGCTTCCATTGTTTTACCATCTGGGGTTACCAAGACAGATGTCATGAGGCCCAGTGAGCCAAAGCCTTGGGCAACGGTGTCGGACTGGACGTCGCCGTCGTAGTTTTTACAGGCCCAAACGTAGCCGCCGTTCCATTTCATGGCGGAGGCAACCATGTCATCAATCAAGCGGTGCTCGTAAGTCAGGCCAGCTTCTTTAAACTTTTCTTCAAACTCTGCCTCAAATATTTCCATGAACAGATCTTTGAAGCGGCCGTCGTAGGCTTTCATGATTGTGTTCTTGGTGGAGAGGTACACAGGATATTTGCGTTGCAAGCCGAAGCCTAAGCAAGAGCGGGCGAAATCGCGGATGCTGTTATCCAGGTTGTACATGCCCATGGCGACACCGGCTTCTGGGAAATCGTAGATCTCATGTTCGATGCTGTCGGACCCGTCTTCAGCTTCCCACCGCATGGTGAGCTTGCCTTTGCCCGGGATTAGGAAATCTGTTGCACGGTATTGGTCGCCGAATGCGTGACGTCCGATAACGATCGGGGATGTCCAGCCGGGGACAAGGCGGGGAATGTTTGTGCAAATGATGGGCTCACGAAAAACGGTGCCGCCGAGAATGTTCCGGATGGTACCGTTGGGGGAGCGCCACATTTTTTTGAGATCAAATTCTTCGACCCGCGCCTCATCAGGTGTGATGGTCGCGCATTTTACGCCCACGCCGTGCTTCTTGATTGCTTCAGCGGCATCAATTGTCACTTGGTCATCGGTTTTGTCACGGTATTCCATGCCAAGATCGTAATATTCTAGGTCGACGTCTAGATAAGGGTAGATCAGTTTCTTTTTGATCAAATCCCAAATGATGCGTGTCATCTCATCGCCATCGAGTTCGACGATCGGATTTGCTACCTTAATTTTAGACATATTATTGACCTCTTCGGGTACTTGATCTCTTCGGAA
>NVSO02000193.1 GCA_002401305.2 Rhodobiaceae bacterium
CTTTGGCCACAATTTGCGAGGAATCCACCGCTTTGTTTTCTGTTTCAACAAGTTGTGCGTCAAGTGCGTTGAGGCGCGGTTCCACACGCTCCAAAATCGATGCGGCCATAGCCTGCGGTTCGGCTTTGAGTTGATCAATCCGGTCCAGCAAGCTGTGCAGGCTTGTTTCCATCTTCTCAAACGCACTGACATGACGCAGCTCGTTGTCAACCAAACGGGTTTGCAGATCGTCTAGGTTCTGCTCCAGCTTTGTGATGGTCGCTTGTTTATGCGTTTCGTCAGATTTGTCCGCCAGCGCTGCTAATGCGGCATCAATTGCTTTGTGCTGCACTTCATCCGTATTTTGCGCAGCTTGCGTTACCGCGCTCTCCACGGTGGCAATCCGGTCGACCAGGGTTTGCACCGAGCCTGTCAAAGCAGCCGTTTGCTTGCGGGCCTTCTCAGCTTCGGCTTGGGCTTCGGTATCGTCAAACCGTTGACCTAAAGAAGAAAGGCCTTTGTGAATGTCGGCAAACCGTTGGTCAGATTCTTTATTTGAATTTTCGAGGTGATCCACAACAGCCGAGACCGCTTTTTCAAGCGTCATAAGTGCCGAGCGATCTTCCGCGCGCGGGGCAGCCGACAGTTGGCGCATCCGCTCGGCATCTTCAATACGCTCCGAAAGGCTTTGCAATTTTTGGGTAATCGGATCGACAATGGGAGCCGGGGCAGCTAAGGGCGCTGCGTGGGCGGCGTTAGCTGCTTCAGGCTGTAGCTGGCGCTCCAACGCATCCAACAGTCCATCAACCCGTTGATCGGTTGAATCCATGCGTTGGATAAGGTCGCTCATTGTATCGGTGATGGGGCTGAGGTCTAAGCCAGCAAGCGGGTTGCTGGGTTGTCCGGCAGAAGGATAGTCATAACCAGCAGGTTGACCGATGTAGCCAGGGCCCATCGGATGGGTGCCGCCGGCTTGGGGCGGGGCATCAACATCATCGGTGCTGTTTATAATGATAGCCTGATTCAGCCAGGCGCCCAGCGTCATGCCTGCGCGACGAGCTGCTTGTTTAGCAGCTTCGCGGGCTTCAGGCTCAATGCCTTTAACGCTCCAAGGGACGGCTGGTCTCATCGAATCACTATGTCCTTTATCGATCCCATGTTTTATCGGTCAGGGGATTCACTGTAAAGCGGTTGCCCTCATGGAATGAGCCATTTTTCGGGGCTATCAACATAATTCCGGTGTATCCGCATCACAGCTCAACCAGGTATTCGCGATATTACGCGGTATTAAGGTTCTATTAAGCCGTGTGGATGGTAAATGCATCGTTAACGGTTGCGGCGAAAAGCTGAATCAATTGAATCACTTAATGGCGCCGCGCGCAAATTTGTTGAAACTCTCCGTGAAAATAGCCGTCGCGGGAGCGCATGCCTAAGCAGCGCGCATGTGCTGATAAAGACACGGTTGTATTTTTTTGAAAGAAAATGCATTGAGGCTTAAACTAAAACGTTCTGCGCCACGCTCTTGCCGCCAAAACGTCGCCAAGGGGCATTCAATAGAGCGTCAGGTTTACGTTCCCTAGCTAACGCCGCAATCAAAGTGCCGTCTGTGAGCACCCATAAACACTTAGCCCGCCAAGCGTCTCATCAGCCATTCAATGGGGCCCGTTTTAAAAATCACCTGCCAACCCCATACATAAACGACAGCAAATCCTATAAAAATGAACGACGCGAGTATTGCGTTTTCACTCGGCTGTCCGCCGATTAGCTCCAATGTTTCCAAGGCGCCCATTCCGACAAAAATATGCAAAATATAAAGCGTAAGGGTTTGTCGTCCAGTCAGCACAAGCGGTTGCAATATTTTCATGCGCTCAGTGCGGAACATCAATAAACAACCCCCAATAACAAACAGACCGGCACCCGTGCCAGCCAGAATATATTGGGGCATGGGAGGCACTGGTAACAAGCTTACCAAATCTTTCATTTCCGCGCCCAACATAGGGCCGATCAAACCAGAATAGGCATACGCGAGAACAAGAGCAGCGCCCCCTGCACCCAGTATTTTTGTTTGAATTTTCGCTGAGCCCAAATCCAGACGTGAAAGGGCCAGCCCAACAAAAAAGAAACTCATCCACGGAATGACCGGATGCCATCCGTTGAAAAACAAGTTTCTTACAAACCCGGGATATTCGAAAAAGCCGGAATAGGTAAGTGTGCTCCAATCCCATCCTGCGTCGTAATTGAAAACGAATAACATCGCGACAAAAACGAACGGTAAGGCAAGAGCCATCCCAATCAAGACTTGAGTTGACGAGCGCACAAACAAGAGCGCGATAACGAAATACACCGCATAATAGTGCAATATATCAGCGGGAAAAATCAGCGCGTTTAAGAGCCCAATCGCAAACAAAAATGCCGCGCGTCTTAGAATGACGGGGATGTAATTCTCGCGCCCGGGTTTCGTCGCAAACCCAAGCCCTATGCCCGCCAACATCACAAATGTCGCTGCGGCCTTGCCCTCAACAATAAGTAAAAAAGCATCGGCCCAAGCGGCACCGCTTTCGTCACCCATCACAATATGAAAATTGACCAATACCATTCCTGCAAAAGCCAGAAATCGTGCAAAATCTAAACCTTCAAGGCGGGTTTTCGGGGAAAGGGCTGTCGACATTAGGGCCTTCTCAGTAAAATTATGCCGTCTAAAAACTCACATACTTCTCGATCAGACGCAAGATGCCCCAACCGGCGAATGCCCGTCTATTCGGAGAAAAGCTGAACGACGTAAATCTCGTCGCCGCGTCGCGCAACGCCCAATCCGGTTTTACTGTATCGCTTGTTACGGATATTGCGCCTGTGTGTGGGGCTGTTCATCCAATTATGGACAAACTTGTCAGCCTTCGCGCGCATCGATGTGCCGGGTAAAAAGGTGGAGGCCGCAATGTTCTCCGAGACGCCTCTGTTAAAGGAGGAGTCAATCGCCAGTAGGCGTTCGCGCGGCGCCTGTCCTTCAGGGTTTACATGTGAGAAATATTCACGCGCGGCCATATCGGCAGCGTGCCCGGCTGCCGCTTTTTGCAAGTCGGCCGATAAAGAGAGAGAGGCGCCGCGTGCCTTATTAATCCGTTCGAGGATCTTTTGCCCCAAGGGTGTGATTTGGGTCGGCGCTGATTGGGCCGCGGCTGGGCGGGCAGATGTGGATACATTGATGGGCTTTGAGCTGCCTCCAGAAGACGCTGCGCACCCGCTGAGCACGGCCATGGCCAAAAGGCTGCCTGCCAGTCCAATAAAACGTCGCTTCTCAAAACGGTTTTTTGTCTTCACATCAAAAGCCATCTTCTTCTCCCCAGTTGCATTCGGTGCCGTTCTCCTAGGCCTCTTCGGTGCCAAAAGGCAAAGCGGAAGGGCTGACGACTTGGTCTACATTAGCCCTCAATCTTTTGTAGCCTCAAGCATAATCGCAACAGCTCAAACCGGCTCGGAACCAGTGAAGCTTGGGTTTTTCACACGTTCGCAAGCGGTAGGGGGAAGTTGAGGCAATGCTTAAGGGGGCAGAAAGCAAGAGTTTGATTCTTGCCCCTTTGGGCTCTGAAGCGGCCATCACCAAAAATCGTGAATATTTTCCACCTTCCGTAGGGGCGCTATGGTTTGCGGCGGGGAAGGTGAAAAACCCTCAGGTTTCCGCCATTTATTTATTTGACAGCTGACCTATAACTATCTATGAGTTCCCCTGCCTGAGGGAAATCCTTGCTCCGTAGCTTGACGTTAACGTCAACGTCAACTACACATTTGAGCAATAAGACCGGATTTTTCCTCAAGCACCGTGAGTAAGATTTTCGCTCACAGCTAAGGATTTTGTACCGGTCAGGGCCAGCTAATGGCTGATGAAGAGGAGAACGCAAATGGAAGTAGCAGTGGAAAAGACTGTGCCAGGCGACATGAGCCAAATTCATGATGCCGACACGCAAACCTACACCATCACTCAACTCGCAGAAGAATTCGGCGTGACTACACGAGCGATCCGTTTTTATGAAGACAAGGATTTGCTTCACCCACGCCGTCAGGGACAGGCCCGCATTTATCGACCACGAGATCGCGCCCGGTTACACCTAATCGTGAGCGGCAAACTGGTTGGCTTCACCTTGGCTGAGATCAAAGAGATTATTGACCTCTATGATATTTCCGACGGTGGGGAAGCTCAATATTGTCACGCCCTTCGCAAATTTGAGGAACGTATTGAAAGCTTGCGTCAGCAAAAAGCCGAGATCGATGTTCAAATTAAGGGTTTGGAAGCTGGAGGCGCACGCGTCCAAGGCTTGCTCGATGAAGTATTAGCAAATGAAGCGTCTGTTCCAATGTGTCAAAAAAACTGATCTTGAACATTGGAGACTAAGGCATGCCCATCTATCAGGCACCTATTCGTGACTATCAATTCGTGTTGCATGAAGTGCTCAACACGGGCCAATACGCCCACCTCCCAAGCTTTGCGGATGCATCAGACGATTTGATGAACGCAATCTTGGAAGAGGCGGCCAAGCTGGCGCAAGAAGTTTTGCTGCCACTCAACCAAATTGGCGATGAGCAAGGCTGTACACTTGAAAACGGCATCGTGCGCACCCCAGATGGGTTCACCGAAGCCTACAGACAGATGGTTGACGGCGGCTGGCCGTCTCTCACGGGCGACACTGCCTATGACGGCCAGGGCTTGCCAAACGTATTGGCGACCGCCGTTAATGAGATGATCAGCTCATCCAACATGGCCTTTGCCATGTACCCCGGCTTGTCACACGGCGTTTATTCCGCCTTGCATCACCACGGTTCAGACGAACTGAAAAAAACCTACCTGCCAAACTTGGTCTCTGGTGAGTGGACCGGCACGATGAACCTGACTGAGCCGCATTGCGGAACAGATCTGGGTTTGCTGCGCTCCAAAGCTGTGCCCCAAGCAGATGGCTCTTACAAAATTTCCGGCCAAAAAATCTTCATCTCCGCAGGCGACCACGAGATGGCATCTAACATCATCCATTTGGTGTTGGCCCGTATTGAAGGCGGCCCAGAAGGTGTTGGCGGCATCTCCCTCTTTGTTGTGCCTAAATACCTCATCCAAGAAGACAACTCCCTGTCAGGCGAGCGCAACGGCGTGTCTGTTGGCTCCCTTGAAAAGAAAATGGGCATCCACGGCCACGCAACCTGCGTTCTCAACTATGACGATGCAATTGGCTTTATTGTTGGCGACGCAAACAAAGGCCTGCGCGCCATGTTCACCATGATGAACGAAGCGCGTTTGGGCGTGGGCATGCAAGGCATTGCTCAATCTGAAATCGCTTACCAAAACGCCCGCGACTACGCGTTGGAGCGGATACAGGGTCGTTCACTCACCGGGCCAAAAAATCCTGAAAAACCTGCCGATCCTTTGATCGTTCACCCAGATATTCGGCGCATCTTGCTGACCATCCGCTCCTTCAATGAAGGTGCGCGGGCTTTGATCTTGTGGACTGCGTTGCAAGGTGACTTATCTCACTTAAGCGATGACGAAGCCGTGCGCGAACAGGGCGACGACATGATGGCCTTGCTCACCCCTGTGATCAAAGGTCACTTCACAGACATTGGTTTTGCAAACTGTGTGGAAGCTCAGCAAGTCTACGGTGGCCACGGCTACATCGACGAGCAAGGCATGGGCCAATTTGTACGTGACGCCCGTATTGCTCAAATCTATGAAGGCGCAAATGGTGTTCAAGCCTTGGACCTCGTAGGCCGTAAGCTCGCCATGAAAGGCGGACGCCCGGTTCTGACGTTCTCCAAAATGGTCGATGACACGATTGCCGAGGCGCAAACTGATGAAGCGCTGAGCTTTGCAATTGCACCGATGAAAGCAGCGAAAAAAGACTTCGATGAAGCCACAGGTTGGTTCATGGAAAACGCGCTGAAAAACTTCGATCATGCAGGCGCTGGTTCAACTGACTTTATGCACCTTTTGGGTCGTTTGGCTGTTGGCTTTATGTGGCTCAAACTGTGCAAAGTCGCACGGGCCAAATTGGCTGGCGGAACCACCGATACTGAATTCTATCAAACCAAGCTAACGCTGGCGCAATTCTATATGGAACGCCTGCTTCCGGAAACCGCTGTCAATTTGACACGGATTAAAGCCGGTGCAGACACCATGATGTCGCTCCCAGCGGAGGCATTCTAACAAACGAATAAACGAAGCCTCACTTTTCAGCAGGGGCGCTAACAAGGGAAATTACGATGTACGAACTAATGGAGGGGTATAAATCCCCATGGCTTACCGAAGAACTTGATATCCTTCAGGACGCCGTCAAAAAATTCTACACGCGTGAATTCCTACCCCATGCTGAGAAGTGGATCGATCAGGGTAAAGTAGACCGCGACGCTTGGAATAAAGCTGGCGAAGCAGGTCTCCTTTGCGCTTCTATTTCAGAAGAATATGGCGGCGGCGGTGGCACCTTCGCCCATGAAATGATCATTGACCAAGAACTGCACCGTGCAGGCATTCCCGGTTTTGCCAATTCTGTGCATTCCGGCATCGTCGCGCACTACATTCAGTCCTACGGTACTGAAGAGCAGAAGAAAAAATGGTTGCCGAAAATGGCCAGCGGCGAACTGGTCGGGGCGATTGCGATGACAGAGCCCGGCACAGGATCAGACCTTCAAAACGTCCGCTCTACGGCCCTTAAAAGTGGCAACGAATACGTCATCAACGGCCAAAAGACCTTCATCACCAATGGCCAAAACGCTGAACTGATTTGCGTGATTGTGAAAACAGATCCATCCGCAGGTGGTAAGGGCGTGTCCTTGGTCATGGTGGAAACCGAAGAAGTCGAAGGCTTCCGTCGCGGTCGTAACCTCGACAAGCTTGGCCAAAAAGCCGCCGATACCTCGGAGCTTTTCTTTGATGATGTGCGTGTGCCTCTGACCAACCTCCTCGGCGCCGAAGAAGGCCAAGGCTTTTACCAATTGATGCAGCAATTGCCGCAAGAGCGGATTATCATCGCCTCCAGTGCTGTTGTCACAATGGAAAAAGCACTTTTCCACACAACTGAATATGTCAAAGAGCGGACCGCATTTGGCAAACGTATTTTGGATTTCCAAAACACCCAATTCAAATTGGCAGAATGTAAAACAGAAGCCGCCATCGCGCGTACATTTGTGGACCAATGTGTTGTGCGCTTGCTCAAAGGCGAGTTGGATGCAACAACAGCGGCGATGGCCAAATATTGGTGTACGGACAAAGAAAACGAAATCGTCGATACCTGCCTGCAATTCTTCGGTGGCTTTGGCTACATGAATGAATATCCAATTGCCCGCATGTACGCCGATAGCCGTGTCCAAAAAATCTACGGCGGCACAAACGAAATCATGAAAATGCTGATCGCCCGCACACTCTAAGAACGGACGATCAATCATACCGCCCATTAAGAAGGCGGATAGTAATCACAAGGCATCTTTTCTGTAGCGACGCGCTGCCCTCAGCGCGTCCCACCCTCCAGGGAGTTATCCATGACAGAATGTTACATCTACGACCACGTCCGCACCCCGCGCGGCAAAGGTAAAAAAGACGGCGCATTGCACGAAGTAACTGCATTGCAGCTGGCCACCCAAGTGCTTGAAAACCTACGCGATCGCAACGACCTCGACACATCTCTTGTGGATGATGTGGTGATGGGTTGCGTGGACCCGGTCGGCGAGCAAGGCGGTAACATTGCACGGATTGCCGTGATGAATGCTGAATATGCCGATACAACAGCTGGCGTGCAGATCAATCGGTTCTGTGCTTCAGGCCTCGAAGCAACCAATATGGCAGCGGCTAAAATCATGGCTGGTGAAGCTGATTTGGCCATAGGCGGCGGTGTGGAAAGCATGTCCCGTGTGGGCATGGGCGCCTCAGGCGGTGCATGGAACTCTGATCCAGAAATCGCGATGAAGTCATACTTCACCCCACAAGGCATTGGCGCAGATTTGATCGCCACCAAATGGGGTTTCTCTCGCGATGATGTGGATGGTTATGCCATCGAGTCACAAAAGCGCGCTAAGAATGCATGGGATAACGGCTACTTCTCAAACTCAGTCATTCCTGTGAAAGACATCAACGGCTTGACTATTCTAGGTCGTGACGAGCACATGCGCCCTGAAGCAACGATGCAATCTTTGGCGTCACTCAACCCAGCGTTTGCCGCTATGGGTGACTTCGCATTCGACGGTGTGGCAACAGCTCGCTATCCAGAAATTGAAGAAATCAACCACGTGCACCATGCGGGTAACTCTTCAGGCATCGTTGACGGTGCTGCGGGCATTCTGCTCGGCTCAAAAGAAATGGGCGAGCGCCTAGGCCTCAAACCTCGCGCACGCATCCGTCAGATGTCCTCAATCGGTTCAGAGCCTTGCATCATGTTGACGGGTCCAGCCGATGTAAGCCGTAAAGCACTCAAACGTGCGGGCATGGATGTCTCAGACATTGATTTGTTTGAATTGAACGAAGCATTTGCATCTGTTGTTCTACGCATGATGCAATCTCTCGATATCGATCATGACAAAATGAACGTAAACGGTGGCGCTATTGCCATGGGCCACCCATTGGGTGCGACCGGCGCCATGATCCTTGGAACTGTTCTTGATGAGCTTGAACGCCGTGACCTAAATACAGCACTCGCCACTCTATGTGTCGGCGCTGGCATGGGCACTGCAACCATCATTGAACGCGTTTAAGCATTGACCAAGCGTTCTCTTCCGCACGTCGGGAGGGGGAGCCCTAACGGGTGAACGCTGGACCAGGAGTTCTAAAATGACATATGAAAACTTTACTGTAGAAATCGACAGCGACGGCATCGCACTAATCACATGGGACATGCCAGGGCGCTCAATGAACGTGCTCTCCCAAAGCTCAATGGGCGACATGGGCGCCATCATCGAGCAAATTGCGGGCGATGACGCCATCAAAGGCGCTGTGCTGACATCAGGCAAAAGCGCATTTTGTGCCGGTGCTGACCTATCTATGATGGGCGGCAGTGCAGGCGGTGCGTCTGGCGACGAAAGCCCAGAAGAAAAAACCAAAGCGCTTTACGAAGGCAATCTGAAGTTTAATCTTCTTCTTCGCAAGCTTGAAACCTGCGGCAAGCCAGTGGCAGCAGCCATCAATGGCATCGCTTTGGGCGGCGGTTTGGAAGTCACACTCGCGTGTCACTACCGCGTTGTGGGCAACAACCCCAAAACACAGCTCGGCTTACCAGAAGCAAAAGTTGGTTTGCTTCCCGGTGGCGGCGGCACACAGCGTTTGCCTCGTCTCATTGGTGCAGCAGCCGCATTGCCGCTCATTCAGCAAGGCAATTCATTGACCCCTGAAAAAGCACAAGCCATCGGCATCGTGCACAAAGTTGTTGAGCCCGGTGCAGAAGTTGCTGAAGCTAAACGTTGGATTAAAGAAGAAGGCGACGCTGAGCAGCCTTGGGACAAAAAAGGCTACCGCATTCCCGGTGGTGACCCGCACTCAAAAGGGGGCTCACAAGTCTTCACAATCGGCAACGCCATGTTGCGCAAGCAAGGCCACGGCAATTACCCGGCTTTGCAATACATCATGTCGTGCGTTTACGAAGGCCTCCAAGTGCCTATCGACGCAGGCCTTCGCATTGAAAGCCGTTACTTCACCAAATTGTTGATGGACCCGCGCTCTAAAGCGATGATCCGTTCCTTGTTCCTCTCCATGCAAGATCTGACCAAAGGCGCGCGTCGCCCAGTTGGACCAGACGCGTCTAAAGTATCCAAATTGGGTATTCTGGGTGCAGGCATGATGGGGGCTGGCGTTGCATATGTGTCTGCACGTGCAGGCATGGAAGTTGTTCTTCTTGACCGCGATCAAGAAGCTGCTGACAAAGGCAAAGCTTACTCAGAGCGTTTGCTCGACAAAGCCATTTCCCGTGGCAAGTCGACCGACGCTAAGAAAGCCGCCTTGCTGTCCAAAATATCGGCGACAACAAACTATGATGATTTGGAAGGTTGCGACCTCATCATCGAGGCCGTGTTTGAAAGCCGCGACATCAAAGCCGATGTAACCAAAAAATCTGAGCCTAAACTTGTGGAGGGCGGCGTTTTTGGGTCCAACACATCCACCTTGCCCATTACCGGCTTGGCAGAAGCTTCTGCTAAACCAGAAAACTTCATCGGCATCCACTTCTTTTCACCAGTAGACAAAATGCCATTGGTGGAAATCATCATGGGTGAGAAGACTAGCCAAGAAACTCTGGCGAAAACCATGGACTACGTGGCGCAGATCCGGAAAACACCGATCGTCGTCAATGACAGCCGTGGCTTCTACACCTCCCGTTGTTTCGGAACCTATATTTCTGAA
>NVSO02000194.1 GCA_002401305.2 Rhodobiaceae bacterium
GCACGCCACAATGGAACCAATGAACTGCACCGTCGCGTTTCATGATGACGGCACCTGCGAAGTTTGGACAGGCACCCAAGATGTATTGGGCACACGCGGTTTCATCGCGGGCCTTACTGAAATGGACGACGACAAAATTACCGTTCATCCGCTTATGCTCGGCGGTGGCTTTGGTCGGCGCAGTGCAGGGTCTCCAAATTTTCTTGCCCTCTCTGTGTTAGTGGCGCAAAAAATTGGCAAACCCGTCAAGCTTGTGTGGTCCCGTGAAGAAGACATGCAGCACGACTACTACCGTCCCTCTGTCACAGCCCATATGACAGCGGCTTTTGACAGCGACGGTACTGTCACCGGTTGGCAAAACAAATATGTGCGCAAAGACGAGCCCGTCGAAGCGTCACACATTCCCTATGATGTGCCCAACCAAAACATCCGCTTCGTGGAAAGCGAAGTCCATGTGCCTTACGGTCCATGGCGCTCCGTGGCACATACTCAGCATACGTTCTTTAATGAAAGCTTTGCTGATGAGCTGGCCCACGCAGCTGGAAAAGATCCTTACGAATTCCGTCGGGATTTGCTCAAAGACAAACCACGTCATTTGGCCGTACTCAATAAAGTCGCCGAGATGTCAAACTGGGGCGGGCCCTTAGAACCCGGTCATGCACGCGGCATTGCCATCCAAGACAGTTTCCAGTCTCTGGTCGCTGAAGTGGTGGACGTGTCTTTGGTTGACGGGAAACCGCGCGTCCATAAAGTATGGGCAGCTGTTGATCCAGGCTATGTGGTCACCCCGGACGGTGCCCGCGCACAAGTTGAAAGCGGCATCATCTACGGTCTCACAGCGGCCTTGTACGGTGAAATCACCATCGAAGACGGCCAAGTGATGCAGGAGAATTTCCCTGATTATGAAATGATCCGCATGGCAGACGCACCCACCATCGACATCGCCTTTGTGGAAACACCGGGCGCTCATCCCGGCGGTTTGGGCGAGCCAAGCACGCCGCCAATTGCGCCAGCCGTGGCCAATGCGTTGTTCACCCTAACGGGCAAACGCATTCGCTCCTTGCCGATCAAAAATCACGATCTAACAGATAGCCAGCAATTGGCATCAGCTGCTGATTAAAATTGCTGAAAAGACAATGTAAGATTACGCATATAAAAAGGGCGGCTCCATCGGAGCCGCCCTTTAATTTGAAGTCTATTGCTAGAAGCGCTTAGTGCTGGCTTTCCGGCAATTTCACTTTGGCGCCGTTAAGCTCATCGGTCACAGTGATTTGGCAAGACAGACGGCTTGTCGCATCTGCGTTTTCAGCAAAGTCGATCATGGTTTTTTCCATGTCTTCTGCTTCAGGTACTTTCGCAGCCATTTCAGCAGGGATGTAAATCATGCAAGTTGCGCAGGCACATGCCCCGCCGCAGTCGGCATCAATGCCTGGAACCAAGCCGTTCACTGCGGCTTCCATCAGCGTTGTGCCGTTTTCAGCTTCAACTTCGTGTTCCGTACCATTAAATTCTACAAATGTAATCTTCGCCATCGGTGTCCTCTTTACCCTGCCTTTTTGGCTTTTTGGGTTTAATTAAAACGTCACTTCACAAGCCAGCTGGTTCGTCCTAGCTGGCCTCTTTTGCCATCTGCGCCATTACTTTCATGTTAATGCTTTCATCGCGCAATGTTTCTGCGGGTAATGTGGCGCCATCAGCGACCATTAATTTACCCATCATAAATTCTGGAGGCCGGTTCACAGCATCCACCGCAATCAACTTGCCTTCTTTAAGATAAAATACAGCAAATGAGCGCCCCTCTTCTGAGTTGCCACGCACCACTGCTTCATCATAGCCAGCCGACAAGCCAACAATCTGTAGTTTCAAATCATATTGGTCAGACCAGAACCACGGGATTTGCGCATAAATAAGGTCGCGTCCGCAAATCGTCGCTGCCGCTGTTTTGCCCTGCTCCAAAGCGTTCTGCACGCTTTCCAACCGCAACCGTTCGCCCAGCAGGGGGTTCGGGTGGTTGGTGCAATCGCCAATCGCCAAAATATCTGGATCTGATGTTTGGCAGTACTCATTTACAATGATGCCGTTTTGTACGTCTAGACCAGCGGCTTGCGCCAGCTCCACATTTGGCAAAATGCCAACGCCGACCACAACAAAGTCAGCATCAAAGTGGGTGCCGTCGGAACAATCAACCCGGGTCAATTTGCCCTCACGCCCTTCAAAGGCAGAAACAGCAGCACCCTTAACAATCTTCACGCCTTCTTCTGCGTGAACGCGCTCGTAGAACGCAGAGACAATCGGATCAACAACCCGCGCCATCACCATCGGGGCCATTTCCAAAACGGTTACGTCGATGCCGTGCTTCACAGCAACCGCAGCCACTTCAAGGCCAATATATCCGCCACCCACGACAACAAGCTTATTGCCTTTTTTAAACTTCGATTGGATTTTGGCGACATCATCGATCGTGCGCAGATAGTTCACACCGTCAAGATCAAAGCCCGGCACATTCAATTCACGCACGCGGCTGCCCGTGGCCAAAATCAATTTGGAATAAGGAATAACTTCGCCCGCACTCGTGTGCACGGTGCGCTCTGGCCGTTCAATCTCAGAAACAGTCGTATTGAGCCTGTGCTCAACAGACATTTTTTCATAAAAGGCAGGCGGCTTGAAATAGACGCGCTCAATAGAGAGCTCACCAGCCAAAAACTTTTTGGAAAGGGGAGGGCGCTGATAGGGAAGATACGGCTCGTCACCGATCATCACAATCTTTCCTTCATACCCTTCTTTGCGCAGACTGGCCGCTGCCTGTCCTGCTGCGTGTCCTGCACCAACAATAACCACTTGGTTCGTCATGCTGCCTAACTTCCCTCTTCCGCTGGGCGCTCACGTGAACGGCTGAGCTATACTCTTGGTTCATATTTGAGCGCCATAGCTTAAACGTCCCACCTCCAAAGAGGGGGGACCCCGCCTTATACACAAAGTTGACGCCTGCGTCATCTTCAATTTGGCATTTAAGATGCCTTCAAAAACCGCCGAAATCAAGGCACGTCCCTCTTATATGGGCCATTTAGCTGAAATTCAAAGCTTTGGCCCCTGTGGCAAATGTTTCACTTTCCCCCCATGAGGGCCTCCATGGTCCTTGCAGCCCGGCACATCCCCCGCGTACAAGGAAGCATGACCCAGAAAACCAACCCACCCAGTCCCAATCATGCGCTCAATCCAGCCGCAGACGCGCTGCCAACCCATGACAGCGACCC
>NVSO02000195.1 GCA_002401305.2 Rhodobiaceae bacterium
AATGGGCTGGAATTTGAATGGACTGAAATTTGGAAATGGGGGATTTGGAAAATGGTGGGCGTAACAAGGATTGAACTTGTGACCTCCTCGATGTCAACGAGGCGCTCTCCCGCTGAGCTATACGCCCATTTTCCATATTCTGCATGTCTCCCTGGAAGCTGGGAAAACCACGCTAGAGCCGAGGATATATCTGGAAATCGAGCCGAGTGCAAGACTAGATAGCGCCTATTTTCGCAATCACAGAAAGAACTTACCCACACCGCCCCACGAGGCGGCGCGTATCTCGCACACTTAAAGTTTTGGAATGTCTTAGAGCCGCCGAATAAGCCTGCGTTATGCAGCCATCAACCGATCAACTTCATCCACAAGATCGCGCAGATGGAAGGGCTTGGAGAGAACTTTAGCATTTTGAGGGGTTGGGTTGTCACCGCTGAGCGCAACGGCTGCAAAACCGGTGATAAACATAATTTTGAGAGTAGGGTCGAGTTCCGCTGCACGTCGAGCCAGCTCAATCCCATCCATTTCAGGCATCACAATATCTGTCAGGAGCAAGTCATAAACATCTTGCTTAAGCTCTTCAAAGGCAACATCCCCTTGACCAAAGCTAACAACCTCATGCCCGGCCTTCTCCAAGGCCCTCGCAAGGAAACGGCGCATCGAATCATCATCTTCAGCCAAAATTATACGTGCCATTGATAGCCCCTTCCCTTTAAGTCCCCATCATGTGCAGCAGCGTACTCCACTGCCCCGCGTGACGAACTCAAGAGTGTCAGATCTTATTTACCCATACACCACTTATAAAAGCGTAAGTGTAAACGGGATGTAAACAGAATACCCTCACCTACCTCACAAAGTTGCACACACAGACCAACTGCGGCAGAAATGCACCAAAATCGGTCATTTACCTGTGTCCCGTGATGAAAACACTCAAAACAGCATATATTGAAAGTACCAAGCCCATGCTACCTTTGGCGAGAGAAAAGGAGAGAGCTAGAACAAGAATCGGTGAAAAACCACCGCACAGACCTGTGTGGCCTTCAAAATCTTTGTACCCACGTCATTTATAAAAATGTGAGCCTCATGGATCTACCTCCGAAAAAAACACCTCAAAATGGGGGGACCCCACAGTCTCCCTCATCACGGCGATCCTCTCGCCCGCGTATTTTGGCAGGCGACCCCACAGACTTTTCTCCTCCTTTTCAAATCCAACGCCCCAAGCGGCAGCTCATGCCCTTTGTCTTCAATTCGCCTCATAGCGGCAGGCACTACCCAGCCAGTTTTCTAAAGGCCTCCAATCTCGACCCGATTTCTCTGCGGCGCTCCGAAGATAGCTTTGTAGAAGAGCTTTTTGCCGGGGTCGTAGAGCTGGGCGCGCCCTTGCTTCATGCAAACTTTCCCCGCGCCTTTCTGGATGTAAACCGGGAACCGTATGAATTAGACCCTGCCATGTTCAGCGACATGCTGCCTCCCCACGTCAATACTCGCTCTGTGCGGGTGGCGAGTGGCTTGGGCACAATCCCGCGCGTGGTAACAGATTCAACGGAAATCTACCGCAATCAAATAACCTATGCGGAAGCTGATTTACGCATCAAGCACCTCTATTTGCCGTTTCATGAGGCGTTAAGAAGCCTCTTGCAAGAAACGATGACAACATTCGGTTGTGCCGTCCTAATCGATTGCCATTCCATGCCGTCCTTAGGATTAGAAGACCCAGCCGACAACAACCAAAACGACAGCTCGAACGACATCCGGCCAGACATTGTTTTGGGTGATCGCTACGCCACGTCCTGCAGCCCCGAACTCACAGATATTGCAGAACGCACCCTTCAAGGTTTGGGATATTCGGTGAGCCGAAACAATCCTTACGCCGGTGGATTCAATACGGAGCATTATGGACGCCCCGCCCAGGGGCTCCACGCCATGCAAATTGAGATAAATAGAGCGCTCTATATGGATGAAAAGCGTATCTCTCGGCTGCGCAGGCTCAAACGGGTCAAAAAAGACATGTCCCAACTCGCCCATCAACTCGGTGCTGCAGCCCCCAATTTCCTCATCCCCCCTCGCCAAAGCGACGCGGCCTCTTAAGGCTTATGTCTTTGGCCAAGCGAACGCACGAGCTTGCTTCTTCAAGACACAAATTTGCGGGAAAACCGTGGGCCCACCCTAGGGCAACAGCTTAAAAAAAAGGGGCCATGCCGAAGCATGGCCCAAGTCTAGGGAGGAAACGCCCAATGAAGGGCAGTAATAAAGGAGCCGAAGCTCAACCTCATCACATAAAAAGACCCTACGTTGCACCGCACAAAAACGCAAGCATCTAATGCCCCATATATCGAAAAAATCGTTGTAATCTCCCAAAATTAGAAAGGGCTTTCTAATTTTGCTGCATCGCACAATACCCCCTACAACTCAAAACCCGTTTTCCCTGAATAATAAGAACATATTAACCATTAGTGGACAGACTCGCTGTTGAAGGAGTCCGTCTTAAAGGGAGGGCCTCCCCCTGCACAGGCCCGTGGCGACCCAGTGCATCGGATAATCCGGCCGCCACAAAGGGAATGAGGCCATGAAAAGCTTCTGGGAACACATCGGTACTTTTACGCAGCCATTGCTTACAGTGGCGCGCGGTTCTCGCATGAGAGCCAAACGAACCGGGCACCGTGCTTTCCTACCGGTCCTCATCGCGTTCACCGCCCTAACTCTATCCGCCCAAACAGCACAAGCCGGCCCCCGGACAATCAGCGAACACGCCAATCCACAAAACCATTGGAACACGTGTCGCCAAGCCGCTTATGCCCTTGAAGACATTCATCACACCCCGCGCGGCCTCATCGCGGCCATCACCCTAACCGAAACGGGCCGCCGTGGCCCTCAGGGCAAGCTAGAAGCGTGGCCGTGGACCATCAATGCAGAAGGTCGCGGATATCACTTTACCTCAAAGCGCGAAGCCATCCGCGCTGTGCGCCGTTTAATGGCAGAAGGCAAACGCTCCATCGATATTGGGTGCATGCAAGTCAACTTGCGCTTCCACCCGCGCGCCTTCACCAGCCTTGAAGAGGCCTTCGATCCAGAAGCAAACATCGCCTATGCCATCAGCTTTCTAAAAGACCTGCATAGAAGAAGCCGCTCATGGGACATGGCCGTCGGTAATTATCATTCTTACTCACCAGCCTTGAACCAGCGCTATTTCAAAAAAGTGCGGTCTTTGTGGAACAAAGAAAAGCGCCGGGGACCGATGAAAATTGCCCGCGCCACCCGTCCAAGTTTGCTCGACGCAACAACCACCGCAAGCATTGCAAGGTCCGTGCGCCCGTCTCAGAACCGAGAAGCGCAGAACCGACCAAATCCGTTGGCCACCCCTTCAAGACACAAGGCTGCGCCAACAACAGCGCCAAAAACACAAACCATTGCAGGCCTGCGCAGCTCTTATGCAGCACAAGACATTGCAGCGCTCCATATCCAAGCAGGCAACACGCCAGCATCTCCCATGCCCGTGCTCGCCCTTGGCCCCAGCCAGCATTTGTTGAGCGCATTGCATCAGTCCACAAGCCTCGCAGCACTCAAAATAGACCGGGAAAATTAGGCGCAGTCCTTTCCAGCATCGTGATGAAAAGTGACATGCCCTCCCCTATAAACTGCGTATGATGAAACAAAGGGCGACTGCGATACGTTCAGCCCACCCGACACAATTTGAGTTTTAGGCACACGCTAAAACTCACAAATCAGGCAGACCCAAATCATGGACTTGGACCCGATCCTCGAGATTGTTGATCACCCCGTAACGTTGCTGGTCTTGGACTATCTGACCGGTATCTTCATCTTGTCGATCGGTGCTCTCTTTCTCACTCTCATCGCCATCTACATCATCGACCGCACTCAAACAAAACACGCCATTCGGCGCAACTACCCCATCATTGGTCGCTTTCGGTATTTGTTTGAAACTCTGGGAGAATATTTCCGACAATATTTCTTTGCCATGGACCGCGAAGAGCTCCCCTTCAACCGCGCACAACGCGCTTGGGTTTACCGCTCCGCAAAAGGCGTGGACACAACAGTCGCCTTTGGCTCAACCCGGGATCTGCGCACCGTTGGCACCGTCTCCTTCGTTAACTGCCCCTTTGCCACCTTAGAAGAAGACAGCACCTCCCCCAGTCCGCTAGAAATCGGGCCAACCTGCAAAACCCCCTACAACGCCCGTTCCATTTTCAACATCTCCGGCATGAGTTACGGCGCCCTCTCTAGGCCTGCTGTCACCGCTCTAGCAAAAGGAGCAGCTCGCTCTGGATGTTGGATCAACACCGGCGAAGGCGGCCTGTCTCCGTTCCATATGACCGACAAGCCCGACATCGTTTTCCAAATCGGCACCGCCAAATACGGCGTGCGTGACGGCAAAGGCGGGCTTTCCGACAAGAAGCTAAAGAACCTCGCCGCTCTCGATAATGTCCGCATGTTCGAATTGAAATTGAGCCAAGGCGCAAAGCCGGGCAAAGGCGGCATGCTGCCGGGCGCAAAAGTATCCAAAGAAATCGCCGAAATTCGCGGCATCCCTGTTGGCCACGACAGCATAAGCCCCAACCGCCACCTCGACATCAACAGCCTCGAGCAATTACTCGACAAGATCAAACACATCCGTGAAATTACCGGCAAGCCGGTTGGGTTTAAATTTGTACTCGGCGATGGCGCATGGCTAGAAGAGCTCTTCACCGCCATCTGCGACCGCCCCCTTGAAGATGCGCCCGACTTCCTCACCATCGACAGCGCGGACGGTGGCACAGGTGCGGCTCCCCAACCCTTAATCGATTTCATGGGCATGCCCATTTGGGAAAGCCTCCCTCTTCTGGTAGACGCCCGCAACAACGCTGGCCTGCGCGACCGCATCCGCATTATTGCCGGTGGTAAAATGATCAACCCGGGCGATGTCGCTTGGGCCCTCACCGTCGGTGCTGATTTTGTTGTCTCCGGTCGTGGTTTTCTGTTTTCCCTTGGCTGCATCCAGGCCCTGCAATGCAATAAGAACACCTGCCCAACCGGCATCACGACTCATAACAAAAGACTGCAACGCGGGCTGGACATCAAAGACAAGGCCGAACGCGTTGCCAAATATCAAAAGCGTGTGGTTAAAGAGGTGTGCATGATTTCCCAGTCCTGCGGCTTGAATGAACCCCACGAACTCAACCGCCAACACGCC
>NVSO02000196.1 GCA_002401305.2 Rhodobiaceae bacterium
GCTGACTTCTGAAAGCTCGCGCTGTGGTAAAGTCGCGCCGTTGGCTTCAAAGAGGCCCGATTTGGTTCTGAAGTTTTCAACCTCGGTTTCCGACGATGTTGTTCGTGTACGAAGGCTTTCGATTTGCGATGACAGCCAATCGGTCGCCTGGCGGTGTATGGCCATGCGATCTGAAACTTGTTGTTGGATGTAGAGCGATGCAAGCTCGTTGGCAATCTGCGTTGCAAGAACAGGGTCGATGGAAGTGTATTGGATGGATATAACGCGAGATTCACCTCGACGCATGATGTTCAAGTTCTTGCGTAATATCTCTACTAGTTTGGTCGGTGAGCTCGTAGGAGCGCCGATCTGTCCCTTGGGGTTTTCTCCCTTGGACTTTGTCGCTTGTGTAAATTCTGAATATTTTCTGAGGGATAGCCGCTCAGCTAGCTTCAAGAGTTGTTCGTAAGAGGAAATGATTTGGATTTCACTCTCCACAAACCCTTTGTCTGGCGTGCTCATTGTGTTTGTTTCGTCGAAGCGCGAAATTTCCCCAATACGCGGCTCAATAAGCAAAAGAGTTTCAACTGTATAGGTGGGGGTCAGGGTGCTTAACCAGAAAATACCCATGGCGAGGACGGCCAGAAATGTCATGAGAACGATTTCTTTGCGTGCCCAAATACCGCGCATCAATTCCCATGGATTGATGTCAGCCGCGCCTTCACTTTCAGAGGTGCGGCGGCGGCGATCTCCAAAGATGACTTGATTGGGTGCCATTGCTGATGTGCTGCGCTCTGCCATTTACTTAACTGTTATCCTCAACACGTGGTCGACTATGCGATGTTCAGAACGGATTCTGAGACAAGCTTAGTAAATGGTGTTTAGGTAACGAATGTCTTAATGCTGGCAGATTTGTCCCTCGTTTCATGCATTTAGCTGGCGTGCCCGGCTAGAAACTCAGTCTTTATTAACCCTGGCAGCCTAATTTTAGGGAATATCAAATAGAGAGGAATGGCGATGCCAGGGTTTGTGGTTCGTTTCATGGGGGTAATCGGGGCCGTGGCCGTCATCTTGACAGGCTGTGCGGGTAATTCTGTTGTGAGCACCCAACCGATTGCTGAGACGAGTGCGCCTTACGCGCTCGATAGCGGCGACCAGATGCGCATTGTCATTTTCGGCCAAGCAGATCTCTCTGGGGAATATACCGTCGACGGATCTGGGTTTATTTCAATTCCTTTGATAGAACCAGTACAGACACGCGGCTTGAGTACTCAGGAACTCGAAACAGAACTCGTCGCCATTTTAGGGCAAACACTGCTCCGTAATCCGAACGTAAGTGTGGAAATTCTCAACTACCGACCCTTCTTCATTTTGGGCGAGGTGAATAATGCGGGTCAATTCCCCTTTGTTTCTGGCATGACTGTTCAAACCGCTGTCGCTATTGCGGGAGGTTTTACGTTTCGTGCCAATGAAACAGATGCTCTGATTACACGTAAACGCGCCGAGAATATTGTCGAGCTGCGGGTGAGAACTAATCAACCTGTTTCCCCCGGCGATACAATCTTAATTGAAGAGCGGTTTTTCTAACGAGGCACCATGGACGGCTTTTTTCTTCCCAGACTCCGTATATTGCACACGATGCGCGCTCCTTTAGGAGGGCTTTTTCGTCATGTGCGTGATGTTGTTAAAGGGCAGGCTGAGGCTGGCTATGATGTAGGCGTCGTGTGTGAAAGCAATCCATCGGACCCTCTCTCTGAAAGTCGACTAGATGATTTGGCTGCGCATTGTGCATTGGGTGTCCACCGTATTGAGATGAGCCGACATGCGGGCTTGGGGGATTTCCATGCGGTGCGGGCACTGCGTGCGATTACGGAACGGTTGCTCCCTGATGTTGTGCATGGGCATGGGGCCAAAGGCGGGGCTTATGCGCGTTTAATGCCTAAGGCAAAGGGGCGTGTCCGGCTTTATACGCCGCACGGGGGATCTTTGCATTTTTCACCGCGCAGTCCCGCAGGCCTTTTGTATCACTCGATTGAACGATTGCTGTTGAGGCGGACCGAGGGAATCATTTTTGAATCTCAATTTGGGCAAGATCGATTTGCCCAGATTATTGGCAAAATGCCTGAGCAGGCGATGGTTATTCATAATGGCATTACCGCTCCGGAATTTGATCCGATTACACTTTCATCGGCTCCCTTCGATTTTGTGTTTTTGGGAGAATTGCGTGAGCTCAAAGGCGTGGGCGACTTGCTTGAGGCTCTCGCACAGCTCAATAAATCCAAACGAGTTACTGCCGTTTTGGTCGGTTCGGGTCCTGATGAGGCGCTCTTTAAAGCGCAAGCGATTGCCTTAGGGCTGGAAACGAGTGTGCAATTTGAAGCGCCGATGCCTGCGCGCGATGCGTTTGCGCTGGGACGTTGTGTGGTGATGCCTTCGCATCATGAATCTCTTCCTTATGTGGTTTTGGAAGCGGCTGGTGCGTCTCGCCCCCTTATTACCACTGACGTTGGTGGTATTGGTGAAGTCTTTGGACCGCTGTCGCATCGGTTGATTAAACCAAAATCGGTTGAGGACTTGTCGCGGGCGATGACCTCTTTCTTAGAGGCGCCTGATGGGTTCCACGTGGCGGCTACAGAGATACGAATGCAAATGCTGTCGGGATTTTCCGCGCATCATATGGTCACGCAAATCAACCGATTTTATAGCGAATTGCTGGAAGGTTTAGACCGAACGTCTTCCTGTGCTGCCTCAAACAATGATTTGG
The DNA here is from genome assembly GCA_002401305.2 of Rhodobiaceae bacterium. Taxonomy (GTDB): domain Bacteria; phylum Pseudomonadota; class Alphaproteobacteria; order Parvibaculales; family Parvibaculaceae; genus NORP139. The sequence goes on from NVSO02000196.1 coordinate 2,744, forward strand.
GGAAGGCGGGTTTGCCATGACCACAGATGGTTGGGCAATGCCCTCCGCCCCAAGGGCAACCAGCGCAGCTACAGAAGGGCAGGAGCCTTTTTGGCATAAGGGGATGTGGGCCAATATCGCTCTGCTTGCACTTTTCGTTGTGATGTCGATTAGTTTCTATCTCAAGAGCGATGTGAAAGAGGTGGCGCAGCCGACCTTTTATGATCTGCTACTGGTACCTATGGTTGCCAGCTTTTTCCTTTTCGGTTTGAAAATTCCGAAAGGACTTGCTTGGCCGATGCTGTTTTGGGGCTTGTTACTGGTTGGCTATACCGTTGGTAGTTTTAATGCGCACACGCCCGGCGAGGCGCGGGATTACACCATCGTCGTGATCTATTTGATTTTGACCTTTATCTTTTTTACCAGTGTTATTTGTGCAGACCCGCGTCGCCACCTTCAGCTTCTATGGAATGGGTATTTGTTGGCGGCCTTTATTGCGGCAGCTATCGGCACATTGGCGTATTTCCACGCCATTCCAAATGCTGAGTTCTTTTTGCGCTATGACCGTCCCACCGCAACGTTTAATGATCCCAATGTTTTTGGGCCGTATTTGGTTGCGCCGGTGCTATACGTTTTGCACAAGCTGACCCTGACACGGAAGGCGAGGGATATATTCTTGCTTCCCGTTGTCGGCACCATCATTCTGGCCCTCTTTTTGAGCTTTTCTCGAGGGGCATGGGCAAACCTTATTGCCTCTCTGCTCCTATACGTTGGCTTCATGCTGTCAACGCCTCACGGCAAGCAACAGACGGACCGGCTTCTATTTTTGCTGATTGGTATTGGGGTGGTCTCAGTTGTTGTCATTTCCTGGGCGTTGAGCGATCCGACCGTGTCTGCCCACTTCATTGATCGTTTTTCGCTGGTGCAATCCTACGATGTGGAAGAGCAGGGGCGTTTTTGGACGCAAGCGCGGGCGATTGAAGTGGGGATGAGCAATCCGCTAGGCCTTGGGCCGGCCCAATGGCCCGGTCTTTATTCCAGGGACCCGCATAATGTCTATCTGAGCATTTTTGTTGCCGGTGGTTATTTGTCTCTTCTGAGCTATTTGGGTTTTCTCATTCTAACCATCGTGCGTGGCTTTCGCGCGTTGAAGGTGGACTTTCCCGGCCGTAGCTTTTTGATGATTTCATTGGCCGTGACAATTGCTCATGTGGGTGAGGCCATGATCATTGACGTCGATAATTGGCGTCATCTTTATTTTCTTTTTGGGAGCTGTTGGGGCTGCATTTTGACCGCAGATCGCTTTAAAGCGATGGGCGGGTCTGAAGACGGCATCATGAGTCGGGGTATTTCGTCGCAGAATCGCATTGTAACGATGTAAGGGCGACGGTCGATGTGTGTAGGTTTAATGCGAAAAATATGTAGTATTGGCGGCTAAATGGCACACTTCACGTGTTGTCTGGGCATGGAATGCTTCAAAATGTGAGGGAATACGCCGAATAGAACAAAAATGGAGGCCACGTCCGGAATCGAACCGGAGTACACGGATTTGCAATCCGTTGCGTCACCACTCCGCCACGTGGCCACCGACTTTTGTCTTTCGAGAGCCGGTCTATAGCAACTAAGTTTCTAA
>NVSO02000197.1 GCA_002401305.2 Rhodobiaceae bacterium
AGTAAGACAGCTTTCGGCATGGCCTTTTTGCTCAAGAAAAACCACGGAGCCAAATGCAAAGTTCTCGGCCTCACATCCCCTGGCAATATTGAATTTGTCAAAGCACTGGGTTGTTATGATCAAGTCGTGAGCTATGACGATGTGGCCAAATTAGATGCGTCGCGGAAATCCTTCTATGTGGATTTCTCTGGCAACTCCGGGCAACGCAAATCTGTACATGACCACTTCGGCGAGCAACTTACCTATGACTGCATCGTGGGCAGTTCGCACTGGGATCAATCAGGCTGGCTTGAAGACCTTGCAGGACCTAAACCCACTATCTTCTTTGCGCCTGATCAAGCAAGCAAACGATTGAAAGAATGGGGCGGCGCTGAGTTCCAAGCGCGCTATGCAAAGGCTTGGTCCGCCTTCCTTGACGTGGCCAAGACTGGTTTGACCATTAACAATCTCTGCGGTGTCGAAACCCTTCGGGATTCATGGCTTCAAATTGTCGAAGGGAAAGCACGCCCAGACCAAGGCATGGTTTTCACCCTTCACAAATAGAACCCATCAACATTTGCCCAGCTGCGTTGACGCGCGGCTGGGCACTCCTTGGCTTGAGGTCTTGGCTTGAGACCCTGTGAAAATAACTCGTATATTTTCACAAATACGCTCGACCCCTCCTGTCCCTCATGGCACTCTACTCCCAATAATAAAACTTGGGAGAGCATCATGTCTGTGACGGTTTATTCAGCCCGTTCTATCATCACAATGGATCCATCTTGTCCGACAGCAACACATGTTGCGGTGAAGGATGGCAAAATTTTATCTGTTGGCACGTTGGAAGAAGTTTCAATGTGGGGCGACTATCAGCTCGACACCCAGTTTGCCGACAAGGTTTTGATGCCAGGGATGATCGAGGGGCACAGCCACATATTGGAAGGTGCCTTATGGGACCACGCTTATGTTGGCTATTATGACCGCTTGGGCCCCGACGGCACCACTCATAAAGGGCTTACCGACTTAGAAACGGTGATCGAGAAACTCAAAGAACTCGATGCAGCCCTGCCTGATCCTGACACGCCCTTGGTTGGCTGGGGGTTTGATCCCATCTTCTTTGGGGGCACTCGGGTCAAAGCCAGCGACCTTGACCGCGTCTCGACAACACGGCCCATCATTTTACTCCATGCCAGTTTGCACCTGATCAACACCAATAGCGAAGTATTGCGCCGCTCAGAGATCGACCGTTCAATCAATTTGGACGTTGTCTTTAAAGATGAAAAGGGCGAACCAACGGGCGAATTTGCCAGCATGGTGGGTATCTATTTGGCCACCAAAGGGATCGACTTTGATATGATGGGGGCCTCGACCTCGCCTCAATCGCTCCGCAACTTCGCCAACCTATGCCGCCTTGCGGGTGTCACGACCGTGACGGATTTGCACAGCGATCTCAATGAGCAGACGGTTGCCCGCTATGTGGCTGAGACAAGCAAGCCGGATTATCCGTGCCGTTTGGTTACTGCCTTTGGCGGTACGCTTATGCCCCCCGCTGAAGGATTGGCGCGGGTCCAAGCCGCACAGAAACATAACACCGACAAAGCCCGCTTTGGTTTGGTGAAATTGGTTGCCGATGGGTCCATTCAAGGCTTCACCGCGCGCCTTAAGTGGCCGGGATATTTTAACGGCAATGCAAATGGCCTTTGGTACATCGAGCCTTCCGCCCTTGCCTCCACCATCAAGACCTATCACGACGCGGGCCATCAAATTCATATTCATACGAATGGGAATGAGACAACCGAAGCTGTGATTGAAGCCTTAGAAGAAGTTTTGCGCGAAAGCCCGTGGGGCGACCACCGCCACACATTGCAGCATTGCCAAATGGCGGATGAAGCACAGTTTAGCCGCATGGCCGATTTGGGCATTGGGGTAAACCTGTTCTCCAATCACATCTATTATTGGGGCGACCTACACTACACCACTATCCTGGGGCCGGACCGTGCGAATAAAATCGATAACGCGGGTGCTGCTTTGAAAAATGGCGTTGCGCTTGCCATCCATTCAGATGCACCGATCACCCCGATTGATCCGCTCTTCACCGCATGGTGTGCGATCAACCGCACAACCTCTACGGGCCGCGTCCTTGGGGGCGAAGAAGAAACGTTGGATTTGGACGAGGCGCTTTACACCATTACGATGGGGGCTGCCCGCTCGCTCAAAATGGACAGCGAAGTGGGGAGCATTGAGGTTGGCAAATGGGCCGATTTTGCCGTGCTTGAAGATGACCCTTATGAGCTTGGTCCGGAAAACCTCAAAGACGTTCGTGTCTGGGGCACCGTACTGGGTGGGCGTATCTTTTCCAACGAGGGCTAATCTCCTCTTATGAAGAGCAGGTGGATATTTCGACATGGCATTACCCGTCACAATATTGAGCGGCTTTTTGGGCAGTGGCAAAACCACCCTGCTCAACCATCTGCTGCGGGCGCCAGACCAGCGGCGCTATGCCATGGTGGTCAATGATTTTGGCTCCATCAATATTGATGCCGGTTTGATCGATCAGCACGACGGCCAAACCATGACGCTGTCGAATGGGTGCGTGTGTTGCACAATCGGCGATAGCTTTATCAGCACGCTGCTTGACCTCACTCGCCAAGCTGATCGTTTTGATCATGTGGTGATTGAAGCCAGCGGTGTGGCCGACCCGGCCCGACTTGCCGATTTTGCACAAATCGATAAAGACTTGTGCCTCGACGGCATCATTGTCATGGCCGATGCCAGCGCCTTTTGTGATCAATATTCTGACCCTCGCCTCACCGACACGATTGAGCGTCAAATCAAGGCGGCAGATCTTTTTGTGCTCAACAAAATGGATTTGGCCGAGCCCTCACAATCTGCACGTTGCGCTGAGATTTTGCGTCGTTACAAGCCCACCACCCGCATTGTTGAAACGGTACAGGCCTCGCTCCCCCTCCCGCTCCTGTTTGGCGCGCATGGAGAGGAACCGCTCCCCCATGCCTCACACGTTCATGAGGTGCCGTTTACAACTTGGCAAGGACAAAGCTCCGCGCCCGTGAACCGGGAACGGCTTATGCACTTCTTGGACGGCCTGCCGAATGGCGTGATCCGCGCGAAGGGTATTGTCTATTTTGACGATGATGCACGGGCGCACAGCGTGCAACTTGCGGGCAATCGGCTTGAGTGCCGCGCTCTAAAAGAGAGCCCTGCGGCTCTTACAAGCGAGTTGGTCCTCATTGGCGTTGAGCCCTTCCCAACATCGGAACAGCTGACATCGGCCTTTGAACATTGTCTGGTGCCTAACGATCCATCGGCTGGATCAAATTAGCACGACAGCGTCGAGCCAATTGCGGAATTCTAATTGGCGGATCGCGGGATCCAAAACATCTTGATCAATACCCAATTTCCACGCGAGGTCGAGGCGTGAGGGATCGGCCTGTAAGGCTTCAAGTTCGTCGACATAGGCATTGAGGGCGGCTTGGTCGGAAAAATGACCGTCGCTGATCAACCCCTCGGCCCGAAACCTTGTGAGGCCTGCAACTTCGTTCAAATCATATTCTGGGTGATATTGAACCGCCCAAAAGGACGTGCCGTTTTGATCAACCGCTGCGGCCTGAACCTCTGTCACGCTATTGTTTGCTAGAATGGGTGTGTTTTGCGGCAATGTTGCGACATCATCAAAGTGAGATGTGAGGCCATCAAAACAGGCTGACTTCCCCCTATAGAGGGGATGTGCTTTGCCTGCGTCGGTTAGGCTGATTTTACGGGCGACGCCGAATTCGCGCCCCTTTGGATTGAGACGGCAGGAGCCGCCCGCCGCAAGAGCGGCCATTTGCAATGCCCAGCAACTTCCAAAACTAGGGACACCGGCTTTATAAACCGCGCGCGCCAGTTCCACTTGCCGGGTAACTTCCGGGGTGGTGTGATAGATGGTGAGGCTAGAGCCTGTCCACAGCACCGCATCATAATCAGCAAGAACAGCGCCTGTGGGCAGTGTGGTTGAGGCATCGGCCGGGTGCATCACGTCGGCCTCGGCATCAGGCAAAGCAGCTTTGAGCATGTTGAGGTAGAGCGTGCCAGCGCGGGTGCAACTGGCCTGCTCCAATGCGGCCCTGCCTGGCGCATCATACCCATCCAAAATTAAAAATCGTTTAGACATAAGTCTCATCTGCCTTAGAGCGCTGTCGCCCTTTACACTGGTTTGTCACCATTGATTGTTACGCGGTACAACATGCGTTCGAATTCTTTATAATCATCAACTGCATAGTGCATTACGCACCGATTGTCCCACATAGCAACTTGTTTGGGTTCCCACCCGATGCGACAGCCGAACTCGGGCCGGGTGCAATGCTTGAAAAGATACTCAAGCAAGGGCTGGCTTTCTTCTTCCGTCATATTCTCAAAGCGGGTGGTGAACATTGGGTTCACATAGAGCGCCTTGCGGCCTGTCTCTGGATGGGTGCGCACAACAGGGTGCAGCACTTCCTTGAGCACGCTATCGGACCAACGATAGGTGATGGCTGTTTTGCCTTCGTATTTTTCCTGCGCAGTATCTGATGTATAGGCATCCTTCGCGGTATGAATGGCTTTCAAGCCACCCAACATCGCCTTCATGCCATCTGACAAGCGCTCATAGGCCACATATTGAGACGCAAAAAGCGTGTCGCCGCCGTGAGGGGGAATGGTTTGCGCGTAGATGATCGAGCCCATTGAGGGTTCTTCAAAGAAGGAATTATCGGTATGCCAGCCAACGCCGAAACTCGCGGATTCGCCCGCAGGCTTGAGCATCTTGATCACTTCTGGCTTCTCTTCCAGGCCATTTACAATCGGGTGGATTTCGAGAGTGCCGAAACGACGCGCGAAACCAATTTGATCATCCAACGTCAATTCTTGATCGGGGAATACCAATACGGTGTGCTCTAGGAATGCAGCCCTAACCTTGTCGAAAGCATCACTTGTGAGATTTGCCAAATCAACGCCAACAACTTTTGCGCCCAATGATCCTGTAAGCGGGATTACCTTAAATTCAGTGTCCATTTGATCCTCATGTGTGCTTTGTTCCAGCGCACTCTATATTTGTTTTGCAAAAATTGTTAGCTGCGCACGCGCTCGCTTTTGGGGTCGTAGAATGGTCGTAAAGAGGCAATGGCTGGAATGCGTTCACCGGCCACCTCAATCTCATATGTCTTTTCGAGCAAGGCAGATACTTTGGCCTCAGGATCTCGCGGCACGTAGCCCATGCCCATAGATGCGCCCAAGTGGTGCCCGTAGTTGCCTGAGGTTAGATAGCCCACAAATTTTCCGTCCGATAAGATAGGTTCATTGTGGAAGAGAAGCGGCTCTGGTGTTGCCAACTTAAATTGTAGGAGGCGTCTCTTGATGCCTTCCTGCTTCACCCGGAGAACCGCTTCTCTACCTGTAAAATCACCGAACTTCGACGGTGTCTTGTCCAAGCCAACGGCAAAGCCAAGCCCAGCTTCTAAGACATGATCCTCATCGCTGATGTCGTGCCCAAAATGACGATACCCTTTTTCCATCCGGCAAGAATCCAACACATGCATACCTGCCAGACGTGCGCCAAAGCTTTGCCCTGCTTGATAGACACGCTCAAAAATGTGATGGGCGAAGTCGGCGGAAATATAAAGTTCCCAGCCAAGTTCTCCCACATAGGTCACCCGGTGGGCGCGTACTTTCGTATGGCCAATTTCAATCTCACGTGCGGTGCCAAAGGGAAATGCCTCATTGGAAAGGTCGTCCCTTGTTAGGCTTTGTAACAAATCGCGAGCATTTGGCCCCATCACCGCAAGCACAGCCTCACCAGACGTTACATCGGTTACAATGCAGCGCGCTTCAGGCGGCATGGCACGACGCAACCACGTCAAGTCTCGCACGTGTACCGCAGGCGCCGTTATGATCAGGAAAACAGTTTCAGATAGGCGCGTCACAGTCAGGTCGGCTTCAATGCCCCCCTTGTGGTTGAGCCACTGCGTATAGACAATCTTTCCCGGCTCTACGGCCACATCGTTGGCGCAGACTTTTTGCAACACTGCTTCGGCGTCTGGCCCTTCTACGCGAAACTTGGCGAATGTGGACAGGTCGAACAGGCCGACCTTTTCACGTACTGCCATATGTTCTTGTCGCGCATACTCAAACCAGTTTTGGCGCTTCCATGAATATTCATATTCTGCTTTGCGCCCTTGGGCTTGCTCCCCTTTGGGCAAAAACCAATTGGCGCGTTCCCACCCGGCATATTCGCCAAAACAAGCGCCAAGTTTTTCTAGTTGGTTATGAAACGGCGTGCGGCGTCCCCCGCGTGCGGAGGCATATTGGCGGTAAGGGAAATGGTCGGCATAGAGCAGGCCAAGCGTCTCGCCTGTGCGCTCATAAAGATATTGGCGGGTGTTTTGATGCGGCTGCATCCGGCGAATGTCGACGTCCCACAGATCAAAGGGCGGCTCGCCTGCGACAATCCATTCCGCCAGCGCCTTGCCTGCGCCCCCGGCAGATTGAATGCCGACGGAGTTGAACCCAGCGGCAACGTAGAAATTATCAAGCTCAGGTGCTTCGCCCAACAGATAACGGTCGTCAGGTGTGAAGCTTTCAGGGCCATTGAACCATGTGGCGATGCCCGTGGTTTCCAACGCTGGCATGCGGTTGATGGCTTTTTCCAAAATAGGCATGAAGTGGTCCATGTCAGCGGGTAATTCATCAAAACAAAAGCTCTCCGAAATGCCCTCCATGCCCCACGGCTTTGCGATTGGCTCAAAGGCGCCGAGCAAAATCTTGCCCGCGTCTTCTTTGTAATAGGCGGCTTCATCGGGCACGCGTAACGTCGGCATGCCGCGTGTCAGCTCATCCATACCCTCTGTAACGACATAGAAATGCTCAGCGGCGTGTACCGGCACGTTCACGCCTGCCATCTCGCCGACATCGCGCGCCCACATGCCTGCGCAATTGACCACAACTTCGGCGTCGATGGCGCCGCGTTCGGTCATCACACCGGTCACACGACCTTCGTTTTTAAGGATGCCGGTGACCTTGGTGTTTTCAAAAACCTGTGCGCCTCGGTTGCGTGCGCCTTTGGCCAGTGCGTAAGTGATGTTGGTTGGATCGCCCTGACCGTCCTGCGGAATCCAGACACCGCCCGTCACACCCTCAGGATTGAGCAGCGGGTATTTCTCCATGCACTCGTCAGGTGTCAGCATATGGGCCTCAACATCAAATATGCGGGCCATGGAGACATTACGCTGAAACTCTTCCAGCCGCTCTGCTGACAGCGCGACAGAGACAGACCCATTTTGTCGGTAGCCGGTCGCCATCCCTGTTTCAACTTCGAGGCGGCCGTAAAGATTGGCTGAATATTTTGCCAAGCGGGTCATGTTCCGCGTCGCCCGCAATTGCGCGATCAAGCCTGCTGCATGCCAAGTCGTGCCGCTGGTGAGCTGTTTGCGTTCCAATACGACGACGTCGCTCCAGCCTAATTCGGTCAGGTGATAGGCGAGCGAACATCCGATGATACCACCACCGATGATCACCACACGCGCATATTGGGGAAGATCTTTTTCTTCACTCATTTTGATCGACACTCACTTTGAACCTAAAATACAGGGGGCGCGGTTACCCACACGATTTCTGTGACTGTGGTGCCGGGATTGGACCACCGAAAAGATTTGTGATCGATCCGAAACGTATCTCCCTGAGTTAAATGAAAATGTGTCCCGTCGATCCACACATCCAATTCACCTTTTAGGAGATATCCCGTTTCCTCCGTTGGCCTGTTGACCTCTTGAGTGAGGCTGGCCTTTGGTTCAATCCGCGTCAGCAATAATTCATAGCTTCCCGCGATATCGGGAGAGAGCAGTTCCTCGCTCATGCCGTCTTCGCTGGTCCCCACGGAGCGCCGATTTTCCTTGCGCACAACCACCCCTTGATCGCCCGGCGACGTATTGTGGTGATCTAGGAAGAAACCGATGGGCACATCGAAAAGCTTGGAGAGAGTGCGCAGGTCATTCAGGCTGATTTTGGAGATACCGCGCTCAAGCTGGCTTATGTACCCCACGGATCGGCCCATTTTCAGGGCCAGCGCGCTCAGCGTTACCTGCCGCCCTTGGCGCAGCGCCCGTATATCGCGCCCAATGGCGGCTTGCATCTGAGCATCCAATAAAGAATCCATTTGTGCCGCCGACAGCTTCCCATTTTGGCCGTTCGGAGAGCCAGACTCACCGGTTTTTGAGAATTTGGAGGCCATTTGTCGTCCTTTACGTCGAGAAAACCGCTCAAAACAAAGCTTTTCACTTCTGCTCTTGAAAATTTGCGGCACATGCGTGAAAATTTCAAGGAATTTTTCACGAGACTCAAAAAAACCAATAAAGGCATCACACATGACAGTTCAAAATACGGGCACATCCGACATCCAAGTTTTCACCGCCCGTAAGGTCATCACCATGGATCCCACCTTGCCTGAAGCAACGGCAGTGGCGGTGCGCGACGGGTTGGTTTTGGAAGTTGGGTCCCTGGAGACGCTTAAACCGTGGCTAGACCGTTATCCCCATTCAGTGGATCGCCAGTTTGAAGACAAAATTTTGATGCCAGGCTTTATCGACCCGCACCTTCATCCCAGCATGGCGGCTGTCATTTTGCAGATGGAGTTTTTGACCGCAATGGAATGGCGCTTACCTTGGGGAACAGTTCAGCCGGTGAAAACCCAAGAAGCATTTTTCGAGCGCTTGAAAGAACTGTCTGACGGGATGGAAGACCCAGACGCCCCGCTCTTTACGTGGGGCTATCACCGCAATTGGCACGGTGAGATCACTAAGCCGATGATCGATGAAATTGTGGGCGACCGTCCGGTTATTTTATGGCACCGCTCTTTTCACGAGATCATCGTCAACTCCAAAGCACTTGAGTGGATGGAGATTACCCGCGAGAGCTTGGGCAATCACCCGCAAGCTAAATTTGACGATGGGCATTTCTTTGAGATGGGGCTGCATAAAGCCTCCAGAAAACTGACCCCTTACCTGATGGCACCGGAACGGGCAATGGATGGGCTGAACCGCCTGCGCGAAGTAGCGCACTTCGGTGGCCATACAACACTGGGCGATATGGCCGTTGGTATCTTTGATCTCGATATGGAGTTTGAAGGCGCGAAGATGATGTATGAAAATGATCAAACGCCGTTTCGCATTCAGATGATTGCAAATGCCATGAGCTTGTCGGCTACCAACAAAAGCCATCAGAATACGCTTGAGCTGATCGATGCTTTGCCCGAACGCAACACCCATCGGCTGCGGTTCTCCAATCACGTCAAACTGTTTACTGACGGGGCCTTCTTCTCGCAACTGATGCAGCTTGGAGAGCCGGGTTATTTGGATGGGCACCACGGAGAGTGGTTGATGCCGCCGGAAAGCTTTGAGGAAGCCGCAAAACTTTATTGGAATGCTGGATACCGCATTCACGTGCATTGCACAGGCGATATGGGCCTCGAGCTTGCTCTGGATATGCTAGACAAATTGCAATGGGAACGGCCACGGTTTGATCATCGCTATACGATCGAACATTTTGGACTGTCCACCCCTGAACAAGTACGCCGCCTCAAAGCATTGGGTGGCTGTGTCTCAGCAAATGTCTACTATTTGCATGAGCTTGGGGATGTTTACGCCCGCGCAGGGATTGGCTATGAACGGGCCTCTCAAATTGGCCGGCTGGGGAGTTGCGTGCGCGAAGGTATCCCGACGGCCCTTCACTCCGATTATACGATGGCCCCCGCCCTACCGCTCAACAATGCGTGGGTTGCGGTTAATCGGGTCACATCGGAGGGCAACGTCATGGCCCCTACCGAGTGCTTGAGTGTCGAGGATGCGCTGAAGGCAATTACCATTGAAGCTGCTTATGTTATGGGACTTGAGAATGAAGTCGGTAGTCTGCGTGCTGGTAAAAAGGCTGATATGGTTGTCTTAGAACAAGACCCTTACGAGATAGACCCGATGGCGCTTAAAGACATTCCGATTTGGGGAACCATCTTTGAAGGGGCTGTGTTCCCCATTAAGAAAAGCAATGTCTGACCTCGACCGCCTTCCCTTTACCATTATCGGTGGTTATTTGGGCGCTGGAAAAACCACGTTGATCAATC
>NVSO02000198.1 GCA_002401305.2 Rhodobiaceae bacterium
GATTGGCTCGCCCAAGTTGAAGAGGATTTGGTAAAACACATCCATCTCTTCGTGGAAGCTGAGCCCCATGCCGTGACCCAAGAAGATCAAACACAACATGCGTTGCAAGCCTTGGCGAACGCGAATATGCAAAGCCTACCAATGGGCGAACAAAGTTCATTGCAGCGCTACGAAGTAAATGTGTTGGTTGAAAACAAGGCGAATGAGGATGGCACGAGCACCCCGCCTGTCGTATATGAAGACCATCCCAGTTTCGCAAACCTCGTAGGCCGTGTTGAACACATTGCCCACATGGGGGCGTTGATCACAGATTTTACGCTGATCAAACCCGGCGCCATGCACCGCGCAAATGGCGGCTATCTGTTGCTAGATGCTGAACGCCTGCTGCGGGAGCCGCTTGCATGGGATGCCCTTAAACGCATCTTGCGTGCCGAAAGCATCAAGGTTGAAAATCCCGGTGATTACCTCAACCTCGTGTCCACAGTTTCGCTAGAACCTGCGCCCATCCCGTTGGATGTAAAAATTATCATCTTCGGGGAGCGCGAGCTTTATTATCTTTTGTGTCGTCACGACCCTGAATTTTCCAAACTGTTCAAAGTCGCCGCAGACTTTGACGATGTGATTGAGCGCGAGCCAGAAAACGATCAGCTTTTCGCCCGTCTCATCGCCTCTCTGTGTCGCCAAGAAGATCTGTTGCACATGGACCGGGGCGCAGTTGCGCGCGCCATTGAACGGGCCGCACGTAATGCAGATGATTCCGAAAAATTGTCGATTGTCTTTGGACCGCTCGCAGACGTTATCCGCGAAGCCGATTTTCTGGCGCGCGAAGCCGGAGACAAATTGATTGGGGCCGCTCATATTGAAGCCGCTTTGGAAGCCCAAGTTCACCGTCATGACCGTATTCGCGAACGATCCCACGAGAGCATTACGCGCGACATTATTTTGATCGATACCGAAGGATATGCGGTAGGGCAGGTCAATGGTCTTAGCGTGCTGCAAGTAGGCGATACCGCCTTTGGCAAACCGTCCCGTATTACTGCCCGGGTGCGCATGGGAACTGCGGACGCACGTTTGATTGATATTGAACGTGAAGTAGATTTAGGCGGCCCTCTTCACTCCAAAGGCGTGATGATTTTGGGCGGCTATCTAGCGGGCCAATTTTTGCCCCATCGGCCAATGTCGCTGAGCGCCAGCTTGGTGTTTGAACAATCCTACGGTGGCGTTGACGGAGACAGTGCGTCATCCGCAGAGCTCTATACGCTGCTCTCCGCCTTGTCCGGCGTGCCCATCCATCAAGGTCTCGCGGTAACAGGGTCGGTTAATCAATTTGGGGACGTGCAACCGATTGGCGGCGCGAATGAAAAGATCGAAGGCTTCTTTGAAATCTGCCAACAGCGCGGCTTAACCGGCGATCAAGGAGTACTCATCCCCGCATCGAATGTGAAACATCTGATGTTGCGCCATGATGTTGTTGACGCGGTAGAACGTGGCATGTTCTCGGTCTACCCAATTGAACGCATTGAAGAAGGCATTGAACTTCTAACAGGCATGCGCGCTGGCAAGCGGGGCGTAGATGGCCGTTTCCCGCTCAATACAATTTTCCAGCGGGTGGAAGAACGCTTACATCAATTTGGCGACGCGACGGCTAAAATCGGACCCGCCAGAGCCAATAAGTTCGGTCACAGATAATCCATTCACGGTCTACCTGCGACAGGTAAGAGAGTATCTACATGACCCCAGCTGACAATGAAGCTGAAACAAGCAACGAACAAAATGATCCCTCGAAGGTGCCCTCAACGGGCGCACCCTCTACGTCTGCACGCCAAAGCGGCGAGGCCGTAAAGCCAAAAAATCGCACAACCCGGATCATCGTAAAGGTGGAGGAGGGTGTTCAAGCCCGGATCGCCATCAAAGAGGCTGTGCAATTAGCAACGTCGCTGCATGCGTCCCTTACCGGGCGGTATATTGAAGATAGTGCGTTGCTCAATAGTGCTGCTTTGTCGTTTACGTGGGAAGTATCGCGGTCTGGACAGAAACGAAAAATCACCCCCGATATGTTGGCGGATGACATTGCCAAAGAGGCAGAACAAGCCCATCTTATTCTGCAAGAGATCACCCACGGAACAGACGTCGATTGGTCGTTTGAAAAGCGTCAGGGTGAACCGCTCGAAGAATTGGTCCACGATGCAGAGCGCGAGGACCTGCTGGTTCTTGCCGCACCTGACTTGGTTCATAAAGCTGAGGAAATCTCAATCGCGCATATGTTGCGGGCCGCAACAACGGAGAACCACCTTGATGTGATGTTGGTCGGGGATCTCAATTCTCAGACTGGCCACAACCCAAACGCGTCTCTTGTCAACGCGCCGAGTTTTCAGGGAGGGGTTCTGTCCATCCTAGAGCAGTTGGAAGACCAGCATTTAGAATCCCGGCCGCTCTTTGTTGTCGATGACGGCTCGTCGCAAGCCGAAATTTGTTTTCACATCGCCCAACAGCTCGCGCTTGTTTTGGGCATGACGGTGCGCCGGTTAGTCGTGACAACACAAGATGCTGCTGAGATTGCGCATGCGCTCCGTCGGCGCGGCGCGGGGCTGGCTCTTTTCCCTGCCGGATGCAAGGGCCTGAAGTACGACACCGATGCCACAAGAATTGCACGTCATGCGGGGTGTGCGGTTTTGTTTTTAACAGCAGATCATTCCGAGGACCCTCTGTTCTAGGTACTTAGGCTGAGTAGTGTGAGCCTAGAACCGCTGTTCCCACCGTTGATCTGCATCATTGGATATGCGTCATTCCTGTCCTATGCTTCTTGCAGGGTTAGTTGAATTTCGCTCAACGAAAGGAACGTCCAAATGGCTATCAAACACATTCTTGTCCCGCTGTACGGCACTAAATTTGATGTCTCTGTGCTGCGAACAGCGCTGCAGGCAACAATGGTGCTAGAGGCAAAATTGGTTGGCCTCTTTGTACGACCCGACCCCCGCGAGGCGTTGCCCTACCTGGGAGAGGGCGCATCTGGACAATTGATCGAAGACATCATGACCTCGTCGCGCGCAGGCGCCGATTTGGCCTATGGGCAAGCACGCAAGGTGCTCTCCGAGGAAGCGTCAAAATTGTCTCTGCCTATGGTAGACGACATGACCGTTCGGCCTTCTTGCACACTCACAGAGGAAATAGGACGGGCAGACTATGTCGTGGAGCAAGCCAGCCAATTAACCGACCTTGTGGTGTTCGGGCAGCGCAGTCAGGCAGACGACGCGATTGGGGGGGAAGAGCTAGCCTCGGCCTTACTGATGGCGCGGCGTCCTGTTTTGCTCGCGCCCCTAGAGACAAGCCCAACCTTCGCCACGAATATAACAATCGGGTGGGATGGCTCTCAAGAAGCATCCCATGCGGTCGCCGCCGCCATGCCCTTTTTGAAACAGGCCCGCCACATCACCATTCTCTCCATCGAAAAAGACGGAGGAGATGAGCAGGGCCACGCGGGGCTAATCGATTACCTGGCCGCCCACGGTTGTATCGGTGAGCACCGCCACATCCCCGCCTCTGGGCGTCCCATTGGCGAGGCCTTGCTGGATGAATCCTCAGCCCTTATGTCCGACTTGCTTGTGGTTGGTGGATATTCCCACAGTCGATTGAGGGAATTAATTGTCGGCGGCGTCACGCGCCACATACGGGGCCACACATCCATCCCGGTTTTGATGGCACATTAGCCAAAACCGGTGACCAGTTCTGCGCGGCAGCCCTTCAAGGGCTCCGCGTATCGGGCGAACGAGGAGATGCAATTTATTTTACGTCTGTCGCGAAGCGCCGTCTTTAGGACGAGGCATGGATGGCAATCAGTCCCTACAAATAGGTCAATTTGACTTATACAGAGAGAATCTCTTAGGGGAAAGTCGCTGGGGAGGCCCGCATGTTTTTGCATTTTCGTTCGGGTCGGGCGCGAGGGTCGGGCGCATTCCATTACGCTCAAACTTCAAAACCCCTTTGCCTATATGGCTTTCAGAGTGTTGATAAAAGAAAAAGGGCGAGTGGTCCCTCTCCACTCGCCCATTACAAGCGCTCGCCTCCTCCTGCGTTCGCTATGTAAGACACTATTGTGACATCAAGCTTGTCTTTGCACAATAACATTTCCCGCAGAATA
>NVSO02000199.1 GCA_002401305.2 Rhodobiaceae bacterium
GGTGTCAGTCAAGATGACATTGACGACATGTTTAGTTCAGACAGCAAGATTGATCAAAGCGATATAGATTCACTCTTCGACTAAACGCGGCCACATCACCAAATCAAATAGGGCATTGCGGCTTGCGGTGCGATGTTATGCTCCGCACAAAAAGCATTTAGCTTTTCTTGGTTGGGTGTTGCAGGTGTTTCGCCCACATGTTCGGCTGCAATGCCGCCTGTGATGAATAGCGCATCAATGTTTTGACCTTGGGCCCCCCGAATATCTGTGTGGTGACCGTCGCCAATTGCCAGAAGATGACTTTTGCCTAAAGCACTTTTGAGACCCGCAAACCGTTCAAGAGCTGCATCATAGATCGGCCCGTGAGGTTTGCCAAAATAACGCACTTCCCCGCCCAGTTTCTCATAGGCTTGCGCTAAAGCGCCCGCGGCATAAATCATTTTCTCACCGCGGTGCACGACAACATCGGGATTGGCGCAGATCATTTTGAGACCCTGCGCAAACAACCGTTCTAGAAGTTCTGAATAGTTTTCAGGGGTTTCAGTTTCATCGTCATAGAGACCGGAGCACAAAATATATTCTGCCTCTTCCTCACTGCCCTTTTGACTGTCGGGATTTGGCAAAAGGCCCTGATCCCGATCCGGACCGATGTAGAAACATTTGGTGGTGTCGCCCAAACTGGCCAAATAGTCTCGCGTCGCATCGCCAGACGTCAAAATATCATCATACGCGTCTTTCGGGACGTTCATCCGGTCCAACATGGTCACCACATTTGCGCTAGGGCGCGGCGCATTGGACAGCAACAAGACGTAGCCCCCTTGCGCTCTATATGTTTTGAGGGCCTCACATGCGGCTGGGAACGCTTCTTGTCCATTGTGAACAACACCCCACAAATCGCAGATCAACCCTTTGTATTGGTTGGCCAAGGGGGCAAACCCCTCGATCAAGGGAACATGAGGTGCGGAACCTTGGGACGGCGATGTATTTGGTTTTTCAGTTTGGGTCATGGGCCTGTGCTAAAGCGCACAATGGGACGCGTCAAGCTTCAACTCTGTGACGTTCAAGCCTATGGACTAAAATGGCCGTTGTTTTAGGCTGCCGCGTTCATATCTACCGGGCGTGGATGGCCAAAAAGGTACCCTTGCGCACAGCTCACATCGAAATCTTGAACATGGCGCACTGTGCCCTCATCCTCAATGTGTTCAGCAATCAGTTCAATATCATAGCGGCCAAGGAGCTCGCCCAAATCGCTTGGGTGAATATCAGCATTGGCGTGTCCATCATTGCGACCCAGGAGCAACATTGCGGGTACTTTGATAAAGCCAAACCCAAATGCTTTGAGGTGCGGCATATCGAACTTCAGACTGGTCACCCGGTCCAAAGAGAATCGGAAACCCAACATCGACAAACTCATCAAGTTCTTCTGCTCTGGCTCGCCTAAGCGCGCCAATGTGTCTTGGCTCAGTTCAATTATCAACTGAGAGGACAAGTCTTTGTTTTGTTCCATGAAGGAAATGAATTGATCGAAGAAACTGCTATCCATAATCGAGTGTGCGGACATATTGCAGAAGACTGCTGTCATGTCTCCGCGCTCTCGAAGCTGGCGCACCACATGGACGCACCGCAAGAGTAGCAAATTATCCACTGTACTCATCATGCCCGCAGGCTCGGCCACGCGGGTATAGTCCGCTGGCATAATCATCTGGCCTTCTGGACCGCGCAATCGAGTGAGGCCTTCATAAAACCGGGTGCGGCGTTGAGGTAACGTCACGATGGGTTGCAAGTACAGTTCAGCGCGATCTTCCTCCAAAGAAGAGCGGATCATTTCCAAAAGCAATTCATCTGCTGACATTGGTGCAGGGGCAAGATCTGGTATGGGCATTGGTTCGGGTGCCACTTCACTGAGTGACGGAACGTCCTGCTGCATCGAAGGTGCTGGGATATAGGGCTGTTCAATTTGCAATGGCGCGGCTGTAAAGACTGGCGCTGTAATAGAAGATTGTCCGGTAAGCCCTTCTCGCTCATCCATGGCTTGCTGGTGGGCTGTTGCGCGCGCGATTTGATCAAATACGCTTAAAGGCCGTGTCGTTTTTTGAGTGTAGTTGTTTGTAACATTCACTTCTTGGGGCACATCAGTGTCGATTACTGGCAGCGGCGCTTCAGCGGCGATATCCGTGATGCTCTCTTCGTTGCCATTTTCAACGGCTTCTTGCCGCAAATGTTCTGTATCAGCCACTTGTTGTTCGGCGATCAGCAACGCATTAAACTCTTCTGGCATTTCAAGTGTCGCCAGGTTTTCGGCTTCGCTCTGAGCCGCATTGTGCTCGTCGAGCAATTGCGCAAATGATTTCTGCGGCGCTTCTATAATTGGTTCTGGCGTTGCAACTTCTTCAGACTCAACAACCACGGCATCGATGACGTCGTCTTGAACCAGCTCTTCGGGCAACTCTTGTTGGGCTTCCTCTGGTTCGACGATTGTTTCTTCATCCAGCACAAGCACTTCGATTGCTTCTTCGGGAATAGGGGGTGCTTGGTGTTCAAGTTGATGCACCTCGCCTTGAGTAGAACGCGGCTGTTCTTCTTCAATGATGACGGCATCTATAATGGGAGCTGAAGCCACGGACTGGACCGCAGCAGGAATTGCACTGATTTTTTGGTGCGCAATTTTTTTGGCCAATTGCTCCAGCAGAAGGACTTCTTGTTTACGGCTCGACTTAAGAGAGACTTTTTCTTCTTCCACGCGACAATTCAACTCGCGCAGGCAATCTTCTGCGGTATCTAGGTCGCGGGACAAGCCATTGGCGAAGGACGTGAGTTCAGAGATTTTATGCTTGCTCAACCGGCGTTCGCGCATTCGATTTAGACCGGCGTGGGCTTGGGTACACAGAGCGAAGATCAACAAGCTGGTCAGCCCAGCCGTGCCACTCACCAGATACCCCATTTGGGAAATGACGGCAGTCAAAATGACAGCGCTGAGCGCATAGGTCAGCATGAACAATATGTTTGTCGCCCGCGACATGGTCGCACTCCATTTCTATGTCCCATTTACAACTTGTAAAGGTGACAGTGAGATGTTGAGAATTGGTTAACCATATTGTTAAGGATTACGGACCTATGGCGCTCGAAAAGCAGGAAAAGCCCGGAGATCTCTGGGTTTTTGGATATGGGTCGCTCATGTGGGACCCGCGCCTTCCGGTCGTTGAGGCTGTTCCTGCCCGGCTTTATGGCTGGCATCGGCGCTTTTCCATGGTCAAAACCACCTCTTTTGGCTCTTTGGCCCGCCCCGGCCTTGCCGCTGGCTTACATCCAGGCGGGGAAGTCACGGGGCTGGCTTTACGCATTGATGCCTCACATAGGCCTGAGGCAGAGGCTGATCTGGACAAGAGAGAGTGCCATTATCAACGCCGTTGGGTCTCCCTTTTCACTCAGGGTGGCGCCTCCCTGCCCGCTCTCACCTATGTCGCCCATCCGACGAATGGCTCGTTCGACCCGCACCTCCCCTATGAGCACCTTACGCAGCGCTATTTACATGGGCACGGTCCGCGCGGCACAACACGTCATTATATTGAAGAAACGGCGCGCCAGCTCAGTTTGGCAGGTTACCGCAATACAGATGCGCACCGCCTGGTGCACCGCCTGAGCCGACAAAGGTAGACACTTAAGGTAAAATACCTCTATCAAAGTACCTCCATCGCTTTCGATCCTGTTGGAGCAGAGTGCGGGGCGGCATGTCAGAGGGATGCAAATGTGACAGAACTCAGCTCGGGTACTCCTATTTCAAAGAATAGACGATTGAGGGCTTTTCTTAGCTCTCTCGAGGACGATTTGAGCACTGCACAAAACACAGATGATTTAGTCGCCATTGTCAAAAGGGCTAAGGCCTTTGGCACGCCCCTCAAATTTGACAATAAAATCCCTAACCAATTGGCCTTCGTGCTTTATGCGCTGGCCGTCGGCGTTGGCCTCTACATGTACTCGATTGACGGTGACATTCTAATGGCGTTGCTCCCGTTTTTCGGTGGCATTGGATTTAGCGTGATGGCAGGGCTACGTAATGCCAAGGCAAACACTCTTTCGGATGGCATATTTAAGCGGGATATTTTATTCGATAACGAGATGACGGCTATTACAAGAGGGCTCGCGCGTCAGACCCGGTCTCTCATCCAAACTTTTGCCGATTTCCGGCGTGGAAATCATGAGCGCGAGGTCAGGGAACTCATTCGGGGTACTTTTACGGGTGAAGAGCACAGCTTTATCTATCATTATTTCCATTTTCACTATGTTGATCGATACGAAACAGTGGTCGGCTCCAAACGTCGAACGGTCTATGACCATCACGATCGCTATGGGATCCTTGTTCAATTCGACTTCACTCAGAATATGGCCATTCAAAGTTTTGGACGCCTTCGGAATTGGAGCGCTACTTTCAGAACAGCGTCAAACCGGTTCAACAAATTGTATGATGTAGAGGCCGCCCTTGAATTGGATGCTGCTAAATTCCTTAAACCTAAAGTGGTTGTCGCCTTCGAAGATTTTTACCGGAAATTTTACAAACCAAACTTTGAATTCACCTCTACAGGGGAATTGTGCATGTCCTTTAACGATAAGGGGCTTGTTCAAGTTGGGCATTCCTACAGCCTGAACGAACCCGATCTCTTCATCGAAGAACTGCGACAAGCCAACGACCTTCCAAAACTAAAGGTCGCTCTAGAACATATTCACACGCTGATGAAATATTCAGACAGCAACTTTTAAAACGCATTGATTGAGGGCACTTAATATGACGGATCTATGGATTTTATTGGCAGTCGGCGCACTCATCGCCCTCATTGTTCTCGCCATCTACAATGGCATCATTGCTCGCATGAATTCAGTTGAACGAGCGTGGGCGAATGTCATTACAGAAGAGCGCCAGAAGAACAAAATCATTCCCACACTTGAAGGGCTCGTGGATCAATACAAACTCCATGAATCCAGCGTTCTCAAAGACATCACAGCACTGCGCTCTGCCCTACAAGAACTCTCATCAGACAATGTGGATACGGCCCAACTGGCCGCAGCCGAAGCCAAGTCCAGTGCATTGATGAAAGGGTTGAATGTTGTTGTTGAAAATTATCCAGAGCTCAAGGCGTCTGAGGTTTTCAACAATTTGATGCGCGAAGTTGCCGAACAACAAGAAAATGTCGGCGCGGCTATTCGGATCTTCAATCAGAATGTCGAAGACTTTAATAATGGCATCGAGCAGTTTCCAAATTCCCTGATCAACAGCATGTTGAACAAGAAAGACAAACTCAACGTGTTCCGCGATGAGGAAGCTGAAAGCGGATTTGACTACAAACCAAACTTTTCCTGA
>NVSO02000002.1 GCA_002401305.2 Rhodobiaceae bacterium
GTTTCAGCGTCGTTATAATCAGGCAGGGGAAATTGGCAGGCATGTGGCGCGGATGAATGGGGTGGTGTTCCTCGCTGATAGTTTGCGACGGGTGAAACGGACCCGCAGTCAAATTGGGCTGTCGGCGGGTGCGCGTCGGCGCAATGTGGCGGGCGCGTTTCAACTGAAAGACGGCGAGGGCACGCGTTTGCTGGGGAAGGTTGTTGTGTTGATTGATGATGTGCGCACCACAGGGGCGACGGTGGAAGCCTGTGCACGGGTGCTGGCGGCCCACGGGGTGCTGGCTGTCCATGTGCTTTGTGTCGCACGGGTTGTGCCGGGAGAAGAAGAGACTATATCTCCTCTTGAGATGCTGGCCTAGAAAGTGCTTTGATATTTTGACACGCAGTCTCTTTTAGAGAGAAATGGCCGGGCATTGCTCGCTTTCTGCTTTTCTCCCCTTCGCTTTGTGTGCAATGGGCTTGTGAGCAGGGAAAGGGACGTCTAAAACCAGCGTCACTAAGTTTAACCGATCACTGTGAGCGTTAATTCAAGTGAGCGTGAATTCAGGAGCATGACTGTGAGCCAAGTTACCCTTTATACGACGATGATGTGTCCCTATTGTTCTCAGGCAAAGACATTGCTGTCGAAGAAGAATGTCAAATTTGATGAGATTGATGTCGGGATGGACCCTGATTTGCGCAAAACCATGATGAAACGGTCCGGCGGGGCGCATAGCGTGCCGCAGATCTTCGTGGGTGATATTCATGTCGGTGGATGTGATGACCTTTATGCGCTTGAACGTGCTGGTAAGCTCGATCAGCTTCTGGCGGCTGGCTAGGACAGGTGCAATGGCGAATCATTTTCAGGTGGCCTGTGTTCAGATGTGCAGCAGCCGAAACGTTGCTGATAATATTAAACAGGCGTGTGTGTTAATCGAAGAAGCGGCCGATGCTGGCGCTGATTTGGTGGTCACTCCTGAGATGACGTCACTGCTTGAGCAGCAGACAAAGGTTCTTTTCGCTAACGTTTTTAAAGAAGAAGATGACCCCGCCCTTAAACGCTTCCGCGATGTTGCCCGTGAGCGCGGCATTTGGTTGGTGATCGGATCCTTGCCAATTTGGTTGAGTGATACCCAAATCGCTAACCGGTGTTACGTGCTGTCACCGCAAGGTGATGTGGTTTCGTTTTACGATAAGATTCATATGTTCGATGTGGATTTGGCGGGTGGTGAAAGTTACCGAGAATCCCAAAATTTCCAGCCGGGTGAGCGCGGCGTTGTCGCCCAAACTCCTTGGGGGGGGCTTGGGTTGAGTATTTGTTACGACGTGCGTTTTCCAGCTCTCTACCGAGATCTCGCTCAGAACGGCGCGTCGTTTTTGACCGTGCCGGCGGCCTTTACCCAACAAACAGGGGAGGCGCATTGGCATGTGTTGTTGCAAGCCCGTGCCATTGAAACGGGGTGTTATGTTTTTGCCTCTGCCCAAACGGGCCAGCATGAATGCGGTCGCCACACCTATGGGCATAGTTTGATTATCTCTCCTTGGGGAGAGGTGTTGGCAGACGGGCAAACCGATGTTGGTTTTATCAGCGCGTCTATCGACCTTGACGACGTGGCTCGGGCACGGACCAAGGTGCCGTCGTTGCAACACGACCGTCCCTTTCGGACTGAACCATGATTAGGTATCAACTCTTGTGCGTGCAAGATCATGAATTTGATGGATGGTTTTCTGGCTCAGCGGCGTTTGACCAGCAGGCAGCGCAAAACGAGATCTCGTGCCCGGTATGTGGGTCGAACGACGTGCGCAAGGGGCTGATGGCTCCCTCTGTTGCGACCTCGCGGATGAAGAAAAGTGGTCGTCAGGAAAAAGCCCGTCAGGTGGCGATGGAAACCGTGGGAGAGGCGATGCGGGCGCTCAAAAGCAAAGTGGAAAGCGAGTGCGATGATGTGGGCACGGGCTTTGCTGAAGAGGCTCGCAAGATCCACTACGGGGAGGCTGAAGAGCGCGGCATTTACGGGGATGCGACTGTGGCGGAAGCAAAAGAACTCTTGGAAGAGGGCGTAGATATTCTGCCGCTTCCGTTTACGCCCGGCTCTAAGCTCAATTAGAAGGCTGGTGCCCCATTGGGTTCTTAGCAATGGGGTGATTGATGCTTTAACCGCTCGTCACTATTGGCGCGGTTTCGTTTTCATTTGTTTGCTCAAGAAAGTGGACTGCCCAAAAAGCAATGAGGCCGCTTGCTGCTTCGCTCATAATGTCGTCTCGCTGTGAAATCTCTTCTTCCAGTGCAAGCTCAATAGCGGTGTACCCAAATTCTATTGATACTCGGACCTTTGTCCAAATTTTGTCTGGGCAGACGTTTGGCAGCACTGGCGCCACTAAAGTGCTGATAATATTTGTTAGGTCGCGATTGGCGGTCAACCGTCGCTCGCGCAAGATAGGCACGGCACTGGATGCCCTCATGACAGCTAAGCTGCCAGGCTGCTGAGCCGTAACGTCGACCAGCTGAGCTATGAGTTGGTGAATACTTTCGGCGGCTTGGACCGATGAATACACGCTCAATTCTGCGGCCCACTTGTGAACTAATGCCAGCTGAGATTCAGATAATTTGTCCGCCAATGCCCGCAGCAGAGCATATTTATATGGAAAGTAGCGATAGAGGGCTGGCACGGTCACGTTGGCGCGTTCGGCAATCATGTTCGTCGAAATGCGTTCCACACCTTCTGCTTCAAGGAGGAGTGCTGCGACGTTGAGCAATTTGTCATAGGTGACTTGTGCACGCTTTTGGAGGGGGCGCTTTTTCAGATCGAGATCAATCGACCCGACTTTGCTGATTACATTCCCACTCATCTGTCACCCTACTTCCCTTATGCGTCCTAGCCTGGCTTGGTCGCAATTGTCATATAGTTCACTGCCGTATCCCGCGACAATGACCATCGGTCTGAAATTGGGTTGTAGGTAACGCCCGTGAACTCACCCACTGAGAGACCGGCGCTATTTAGATAGTCCTTTAGTTCATCTGGTTTGATGAACTGCGACCATTGATGTGTCCCCACCGGTAACCAGCGCAGAATATATTCAGCGCCAATTACAGCCAACCCTAATGATTTGAAGGTCCGGTTGAGTGTTGCACATATCATCACCCCCCCAGGTTCCAGCAAATTTGCACAGGAGGTTACGAAGTGCGGCAGGTCTGCCACATGCTCCATTACCTCCATGTTGACTATAATATTAAACCTTTCGTTCTGTTCGACAAGGGTTTCCGCAGGAATGGAACGATAGTCAATAGTCAATTTTTGCTGATCGGCATGCACTTTTGCAGTTTTGATGTTCTTTTCGGAGGCGTCAGCGCCTGTAACGTTCGCCCCCATTCGGCACATCGGCTCGCTCAATAATCCGCCACCGCAGCCGATATCGAGCAGGCTCAACCCTTCTAAAGGCGTAGCCGATTTTGGATCTCGGTCAAAATGTGCGCAGAGCTTTTCGCGCATGAAAGCCAGGCGTGTGGGATTGAATTTATGGAGCGGGCGAAATTTCCCTAGGGGATCCCACCATTCCTCGGCAATGGCAGAAAAGCGAGCGACGTCTTCGGGGTCGATGGTTGTTCGACCTGTTTGACTGGAATCATTGGGCGGGATGCCTGCATTACTTTTCTGTGTCGCCATGGTGAAATTCCTTTTACTCTCAAGGCCTTAGGGATGGTGAGGCCGGAGTTGTCCTATGAGGATACTGCATTTAAGTGCGCTGGGGCGAGGGCTTATGTTGCGACATTGTAGAACAGGCCCTATGTATGGGCCCAATTGCTGAACA
>NVSO02000020.1 GCA_002401305.2 Rhodobiaceae bacterium
TCTCGGCATCTTCAGCCGGGAGAATACGGTCCACCATTTCCACAACAGTGACGTCGGCACCCATCGTATTGTAGAAACTTGCAAACTCAATTCCGATGGCCCCTGAGCCAATGACGAGAAGTGACTTCGGCATTTTCTTTGGCACCATGGCCTCTTTGGCCGTCCAGATCACATCTCCGTCGGGCTCAAGATCCGGCAGGGTTCGCGCACGTGCTCCTGTGGCGAGGATGATGTTTTTGGCTTTGACGGTTTGACTGCCTTTGCCTGATTTGACCGCGATTGTTGTTGGGCCTGTTAGGCAGGCCTCTCCGGCAATCACGTCAATTTTGTTTTTCTTCATCAGAAAGCCAATGCCACCCGACAAGCGTTCTGACACTTTGCGGGACCGTTTGACCACGGCTTCAATGTCAAAGCTGATGCCTTCAGCCTTAAGACCAAAGTCGCTGGCGTTCTGCATCAAATGATAGACTTCAGCGGAGCGCAGTAAGGCTTTGGTGGGAATGCAGCCCCAATTGAGGCAGACACCGCCCAGCTTATCGCGTTCGATCACGGCTGTTTTCAAGCCGAGTTGACTGGCGCGAATGGCCGCTACATAGCCACCAGGGCCGCCGCCGATTACGACAACATCATATGTTTTTTCTGTCATTTGGTTCTCACATCAACATGCTGGCTGGAAGTTCAATGTGGCGTTTGAACACTTGCAGGAACTGGGCGCCGAGCGCACCGTCAATCACTCTGTGATCACACGACAATGTCACTGTCATCACGGTGGCCGCGGTTACCTGACCGTCTTTGATCACGGGCCTTGGCTCACCGGCCCCCACAGCCAAAATGGCTGACTGAGGCGGATTGATGACGGCTGTGAAATTCTTCACGCCGAACATGCCTAGATTGGAGATTGAGAAACCGCCGCCTTCAAACTCAGATGGTTTGAGTTTGCGTTCGCGTGCCCGCAGCGCCTGATCTTTGGCAGCCGCAGAAATCGCAGCGAGTCCCTTCTCATCGGCCTTGGCAATAATGGGCGTGATTAAGCCGCCGTCGATGGCAACAGCTATACCAATATCAGCGTGGTGATGTTTGAGCACTGCATTGCCTGCATAGCTCACGTTCACGTCGGGTACTTTTTTCAACGCCAATGCTGCGGCGCGCACGACAAAGTCATTTACTGATATTTTGACACCTTCGTCGGCGTGGGCGTTGAGGTCTTTGCGGGCCTGAAGCAGGGCGTCCAGTTCACAATCAACTGAAATATAATAGTGTGGAATTTCTTGTTTCGACTGGGTTAAGCGGCGCGCGATGGTCATGCGCATTTTATCCAACGGTACTTCATCGTAGGAACCGTCTTCGAAGTAAACGCGTGGATCGATTGCAGGTTGTTGACCTATTGGCATCGCTTGTAAGGTTGCCTGTGCTTTTGGAGCGCCGCCTGCAAGAGCAGCTTCCACATCTTTCTTTACGATCCGACCACGCGGACCGGACCCTGCGAGGGAAGCAATATCCACCCCCTCCTGGCTCGCGATGCGGCGTGCAAGTGGGCTTGAAAAAATGCGTGACCCTGTAGCTGGTTGTGTATTTGGTTTTTCGCTTGCGGTCGATGTGACGGCTGGGGCCACAGTTGCTGCAGCCTCAACAACAGGTGCGCTTTCTGCATTTACATCGAAGCCTTCAAGGGCGCTGGCGTCCTCCCCGTCTTCCAAGATAATGGCGATGGCGGTGTTGACGGGAACCGCTTCAGTGCCTTCCGCGACCAGCAACTTTGCGACCGTGCCTTCGTCAATGGCTTCAATTTCCATTGTGGCTTTGTCGGTTTCGATTTCTGCGAGGACGTCGCCAGAGCTGACAACGTCTCCTTCTTTCACGTGCCATTTGGCAAGTGTGCCTTCTTCCATTGTGGGAGACAGGGCCGGCATGAGAATTGATATGGGCATGGTGTCCTCCCTCCTAGCGGTAGCAGACGGCTTTCACCGCCTCAACCACATCAGCAGCACTTGGTAGTGCGAGTTTTTCAAGGTTTGCCGCGTAAGGCATTGGCACGTCTTTTTGGGTCACACGCATCACCGGCGCATCAAGATAATCAAAAGCTTTCTCGCTCACCTGCGCCGCAATTTCTGCGCCGATGCCCGCGACAGGCCATGTTTCTTCGACGGTCACCAGACGATTTGTTTTCTTCACAGATTCCAAAACCGGGCCAAGATCGAGGGGACGCAAGGAACGCAAATCAATCAGTTCGGCACTAATGCCTTGTGCTGAGAGTATCTCCATCGCCTCAAGGCAATAGGTGATGCCGTGGGAGAAAGAGACCAAGGTCACATCACTGCCTTCAACCAGTCTTTTGGATACGCCAATTGGCACCGTCCAATCATCCATTTCGGGCACATCAAATATCTTGCCGTAGAGGATTTCATTTTCCAGAAAGATAACCGGGTTGGGATCACGGATTGCAGACTTTAAAAGCCCCTTAGCATCGGCCGCTGAATAGGGAGCAACAACTTTCAAACCGGGAATATGGGCGTACCACGAGGAATAATCTTGGGAGTGTTGCGCGCCAACCCGTGAGGCTGGACCATTGGGCCCGCGAAACACAACCGGGCAGCTCATCTGTCCGCCAGACATGTAGCGGGTTTTTGCGGCCGAATTGATGATATGATCAATCGCTTGCATGGCGAAATTAAAGGTCATGAATTCAATGACAGGGCGAAGGCCTGCCATGGCAGCACCTGCACCGAGCCCTGCAAACCCGTGTTCTGTAATGGGTGTGTCAATCACCCGACGACTGCCGAATTCGTTGAGCAAACCCTGGGTGACTTTATAGGCGCCTTCGTATTCGGCCACCTCTTCGCCCATTATGAAGACATCTGGGTTTATCCGCATTTCTTCAGCCATTGCATCGCGCAAGGCTTCACGCACAGTCATTTGACGCATTGGCGTGCCCTCGGGCACATCGGTTTCCAAGGCGACGGGCTCGTTGGGCGCTGATGTGGAGATGACTGAAACGTCTGCGGTTTTTGTGACGGCTGGTGGAGAGGTTGTTGCAGGAGCACTTGCGTTCGCGCTTTCACCGTCCTCCAAAATAGTCGCGAGCACTTTATTGATCGGCACATTCTCCGTGCCATCCGCGATCAATATTTTCCCCATGATACCGTCGTCAATGGACTCCAATTCCATCGTCGCCTTGTCGGTTTCTATCTCGGCCAGAATGTCGCCAGAAGAGATCTTGTCTCCTTCTTTGACCAACCATTTGGCAAGAGTGCCTTCTTCCATTGTCGGAGACAGAGCGGGCATTAGGATTTCGATGCTCATGCGCTTGCTCCTTCTTCGCTCGAGAGTGGTGCTATGATGTCGGTCCATAGCTCAGAAGGATCTGGCTCAGGACTGGCTTTGGCAAAGGCTGCGGCCTCAGAGACGATGGCGCGCAGTTCTTTGTCGATTTCTTTCAAATCGGCTTCTGACACTTTTTTGCCTTCAAGAAGGCGCGCACGCACTTGTTCGATTGCATCGTGCTCTTCGCGCATTTTGCTGACTTCTTCTTTGGCCCGATACTTCGCCGGGTCAGACATGGAGTGCCCCCGGTAACGGTAGGTCATCATTTCCAAAATATAAGGCCCCTTGCCCGCGCGGCACCAATCCGCTGCTCGTACACCGGCATCGCGCACGGCCCGTATATCCATGCCGTCGATTTGTTCACCGGGAATGTTAAAACTCGCGCCCCGTTTGGACAGATCGGTTTGGGCGGACGCGCGGTCGATTGAGGTACCCATCGCATATTGATTATTTTCAATCACGTAGACGACCGGAAGCCGCCACAGCTCGGCCATGTTGAAACTTTCGTAGACCTGCCCCTGATTGGACGCCCCGTCGCCGAAGTAAACATAGGAGACATTGTCGTTATCGCGGTAGGAGTTGGCCAAGGCCAGTCCGGTGCCCAAAGCGACTTGCGCGCCCACAATGCCGTGGCCGCCATAGAAGTGTTTTTCCTTGGAGAACATGTGCATGGAGCCGCCTTTGCCTTTCGACAAACCGCCTTCGCGTCCAGTCAACTCAGCCATCACGCCTTTTGGATCCAGACCAGCGGCAAGCATATGGCCGTGGTCTCTGTACCCGGTGATGATTTGGTCGCCCTCTTTCGCAACCATTTGCATACCCGTCACGACAGCTTCTTGACCGATATAGAGATGGCAGAACCCACCGATCAGTCCCATGCCGTACATCTGGCCCGCTTTTTCTTCAAAGCGACGGATCATCAGCATGTTGCGATAGGCTGCCAGATCTTCCTCATGGGTAAAGGGGATAATGGCTGGAGAAGAACTATCTGCCTTGCCCGCCGCTCTGCGCTTCGCAGTGGGTTTTCTTTTTGCCGCAGGCTTCTTAGCGGCTGCCCGACTGCCAGTTTTGGAACGAGAGACCATAGACTTCTCCTCATATCGGCCAACAGTATCGCCAAATGCAAATACAGGGCCCGACGTGCGTTTAGTATCGCCCAAAACCTTTAAGAGAGAGTTCCAAGCAAGTGTTGACTGTGAGGATACAGTCTAAATCATTGAATTATATGGTTTTTTTGTGATTAACTGAAATTTGGTTAAGCCACTGAATTGATAGGCTAATTTCTAAATATCGTCAATTCATCGGGCCGCATATAGCCCAAAAAGGAACGCACACGCTCATCAAGCAGGTCTGGATCGAGGCTTTCGGGGCGCAGCATCGCAACATTGCGTTCCATGCGATCGCGGGTCGCTGAAAGGTCATTTAGAACAATTTGGCGGCCTTCAATTGCTTCGGCATTGGTCATAAAGGTCCGAAGACCCTGCGGGCTTTCGACCACATGATACAAAAAGTAAGCTGCCACAAAGAGGCCCACCAACGGCAAAAGAAAGCGTCGAAGGCGAAGGGGCTCATCAGCAATGCGAATCAGTTCATCTCGTTCCATATCCCTAAAGAATCACATAGTGATTCGGCGTGCAAGCGGAATATGTATTTGATTGTATTCGTTAATTTCCAACAGCCCAGCACTCACCGGGTATCCAGCCAAAGCAAAAGGCGCCCCGTGAGGAGCGCCTTATAAA
The DNA here is from genome assembly GCA_002401305.2 of Rhodobiaceae bacterium. GTDB lineage: Bacteria > Pseudomonadota > Alphaproteobacteria > Parvibaculales > Parvibaculaceae > NORP139. The sequence continues at coordinate 5,061 of NVSO02000020.1, forward strand.
ATCAAATAAACCTGCCTGTCTTTATGACTTTAAGACTGACCGGCCTGCATATTCTGCTGAAGGGCCAAGCAGCTCTTCGATGCGGATCAACTGATTGTATTTTGCCAACCGGTCAGAGCGGGCCAATGAACCCGTTTTGATCTGGCCGCAATTGGTTGCCACAGCCAAGTCAGCAATGGTCGCATCTTCTGTTTCACCGGAGCGGTGAGACATAACAGATGTGTATTGCGCTCGGTGCGCCATATCCACAGCTTCCAAAGTTTCGCTCAATGTACCGATCTGATTGACTTTAACGAGAATGGAGTTTGCAACGCCCTTCTCAATACCGTCTTTCAGGCGCACAGGGTTGGTCACGAACAGATCGTCACCCACCAATTGAACTTTGTCGCCGAGTTTGTCGGTCAATGCTTTCCAGCCATCCCAGTCATCTTCAGACATGCCGTCTTCGATAGAGATGATGGGGTAGCGCCCGACAAGGTCAGCCCAGTAATCAACCATGCCTGCAGCGTCCAGCTCTTTGCCTTCGCCCTTCAGGTTGTAGATGCCATCGTTGTGGAATTCAGTAGAGGCCGCATCCACTGCCAAATGAATGTCTTCACCTGGTTTGTAGCCTGCTTTTTCAATCGCCTTCATCACCAAATCCAACGCCGCTGTCGTAGAAGCAATGTTCGGTGCAAAGCCCCCCTCGTCGCCCACATTGGTATTGAGGCCTTGAGCTTGCAGCTCAGCCTTCAACTGATGGAATACTTCTGAGCCCATGCGTACAGCGTCTGCAATGCTATCGGCAGCAACGGGCATGATCATAAATTCTTGAATATCGATTGGATTGTCAGCGTGCTCGCCGCCGTTGATGATGTTCATCATCGGCACGGGCAACAAACGGGCGGACGGGCCCCCGATATAGCGGAACAAGGGAAGGCCCAAGCTTTCGGCTTGTGCTTTGGCAATTGCCAGCGATACGCCCAAGATAGCGTTTGCACCGAGGCGCGCTTTGTTTGGTGTGCCGTCCAGCTCACACATCAACCGGTCGAGCAGAAGCTGCTCTTCGGTGTCCATGCCGCACAAGGCGTCAAAAATCTCGCCGTTGACGGCCTCAACAGCTCTGAGAACACCCTTACCGTTAAAGCGGCTCTCACCGTCGCGTAGCTCAACAGCCTCATGAGCACCCGTTGAGGCGCCTGATGGGACCGCAGCCCGGCCAAATGCACCATCCTCAAGCACCACATCCACTTCAACAGTGGGGTTGCCTCGGCTGTCCATAATTTCTCGGCCAATAATGTCCAAAATAGCTGCCATTTTTCTGCTCCGCTTCGACGTGGTCGTTGTTTAGAAATTGAAGATCTGCGGCGGTTTATACGGCTTCAAGCGGTCTTGCGCAAAGACAAGTTTCGCCAATGCCCCCTTAAACGCAAAAAGAATGCGATTTGGCTCTATTTCAGCCGAAATTACATTCTTTTTCCTCAAACATTAGATTCACGTTGCCTCAACAGCTTCCCCCTCAAAGGGGTCTTAGCGTGAAGAACGGGTAAGAGCCTTGAGCAGTTTTTCCCGCTCATCTTCGATGAATTCATTGGCGGCTTCTGACAGGGCCTTTCCGTATCCTAAAACAAAGGCCAAGCCATGACGGTTTTGCAATTCAGCCTCCTTTTGGCGCTCTTCCATCTCCCCTAAAAGAGCTGAGGTGAATGCATACCGTTCGTTAAGGATGCCTTCGACCCGGTCGACCGGCAAATAGTCTGCAATTGAAAGTGCGTATAAAACCTCAGAGCGTACTGAATGGCGTAATTTGATGCGGCGCATCTCTTTGAAAAAGAACTGACGGCCAGCCTCGGTAATTTGATATTCTTTCTTGGCAGGCCGGCTGTGTTGTTCGATTTTCTCAAACTCGGTGAAGCCTTTTTCCGTCAATGCGGCAAGCGCTGGATAGATCCCACTTGGGCTTATATCAAGATAAAGAGAGACGTTTAATTCGAGCTCTTTTTTGATATCGTAGCCGCTTGCGGCTCCCCGGATCAGCACACTTAGCACCAAGTGCTGCGTGTTCATAAGAATCTCCCAATTATGTATCTTGCAGTTTAACCAAAATAGATATAATTCTCAAGGCTTTATGCCACGAAAACCTATCCTATATGTCTGCTTTCCTGCGCACTATATCGTGAAGAGTCTTTGGAATATCCTGGGGAATATCCTGGGGAATATCCCGGGGAATATCCTGGGGAACATTCCGGCTAAATGGCCCCAACCCTTGACGTGCTAACCTGTATCTGCTCAACACCAGTGGTTCTCATTTATAAGGTTTCGACATGACGCAGAGCGCCTTGGTACTCTTTTCTGGCGGGCAAGATTCAACTGTGTGTTTGGCATGGGCCCTCTCTCGATTTTCTCACGTAGAAACCATCGGGTTTGACTATGGTCAATCCCATGTGGTGGAGCTTGAATGCCGCAAAAATGTACGCGCGGCCCTATGTAACGCCTACCCCGAGTGGGCAGCGAAATTAGGGGAAGATCACGTCTTGGCTCTTCCAACGCTCGCGCAGATCAGCGACACCGCCCTCACCCGCGATGTTGCCATCAAAATGGACGAAAATGGGTTGCCCAATACCTTTGTTCCGGGGCGCAATTTGTTGTTTTTCAACTACGCAGCAGCTTTGGGCTATCGGCGCGGCCTCACCGCATTGGTCGGCGGCATGTGCGAAACGGACTATTCAGGCTACCCAGACTGCCGCGACGATACGCTAGGGGCTTTGGAAACCGCGCTGAGCCTAGGCATGGATCGCGCCTTTACCATCGAACGCCCCTTGATGTGGATTGATAAGGCGCAAACCTGGGCCCTTGGCGAAGAGCTGGGCGGGCCAAAACTGACCCAAATCATTATTGAGCATAGCCATACGTGCTATCGGGGGAACCGCGATCAACGACATGCGTGGGGATATGGGTGTAATGATTGCCCGGCCTGTGAATTACGTGCAAAAGGCTATACAACATGGCAAGCCAACCGCACGCTTTAAGCTTGGCACGACCCTACATTCCAATACCCAAACCGACACGATTGAGAACTTCCCGATGTATTCAGTAAAAGAGATCTATTACACGCTGCAAGGTGAAGGTGCCCACGCCGGGCGCCCGGCCGTGTTTTGTCGTTTTTCGGGATGCAACCTTTGGACCGGCCGTGAAAAGGACCGGGATAAAGCTATTTGCCAATTTTGCGATACTGACTTTGTGGGAACAGACGGTCCCGGCGGTGGTAAATTTGCGGACGCGGCCGCCTTGGTGGCCAGCATTCAAACCCATTGGACCGGTAAAGGCGGCGTGCCTTATGTCGTGTGCACCGGCGGCGAACCTTTATTGCAACTTGATAGCGCTCTCATACGCGCTCTTCACGCGGCAGGCTTTGAAGTAGCGATTGAAAGCAATGGCACGATTGCTGCGCCAAGCGATCTTGATTGGATTTGCATCAGCCCTAAAGAGGGGTCAACCATGGTGCAAGAGACGGGCAATGAGCTGAAATTGGTTTTTCCTCAGCCAGGGTTTCCACCAGAGATGTTTGAGAACTGGGCGTTCGACCATTTGTTGCTCCAACCTATGGATGGGCCCGATATTGTGGCGAACACGCGGAACGCTATTCAATATTGTATGGACCACCCCAAATGGCACCTAAGCGTTCAAACACATAAATATATTGGGATTGACTGATGCGTATCTATAAAGAGTTTAAGTTTGAAGCAGCGCATTTTTTACCGAGCGCCCCAGCGGGACATCCCAACAGCCGCATTCATGGCCATTCATTCCGCGTGGTCGTGTGGATGGAAGGCGAACCTGACCCGACAACAGGTCTCATTCGTGAATTTGGCGATATGTATGAGGTCCTTGATGCAACACGCGCACAATTGGATCATAATATGCTCAACGACATTGTTGATCTTGGACCGCCAACGCTGGAAAATATTTGCATCTGGCTGTGGAAGCAATTGAAGCCATCCCTGCGGCGACTTGCGCGGGTTGAGATCCATCGCGACAGTTGCGGTGAGGGGTGCGTGTATGATGGGCCCGTTGCCTAATCTACACATCAAAGATTGATTGATGATCAGCAGACGTATCGAATTGAGGACCTAGCATGAGCCATTCAGATGAAACAGCCCTTAGCGGATTGAGCCAATTGGGTGGCGCAAGCGACGTTGCCTCTTCTCCCGAAGATGCTGTCTTGGAACGCGTGCCAAACCCACATCCCGATACAAATTACACAGCACGCTTTACCTGCCCAGAGTTCACCTCTCTGTGCCCGGTTACCGGACAACCAGACTTTGCCCACCTGGTCATCGATTACTTGCCGGACGAATGGTTGGTTGAATCGAAATCCCTCAAGCTATTTCTGCAGAGTTTTCGCAATCATGGGGCGTTTCACGAAGACTGCACCGTGGGTATTGGCAAACGTCTCAATGAAGTTGTCGCCCCTCGCTGGATGCGGATTGCGGGATATTGGTTTCCACGCGGCGGCATTCCCATTGACGTATTTTGGCAGACCGGGGCCATACCTGAAGGCCTATGGGTGCCAGAAACGGGTGTCGCGCCCTACCGGGGTCGTGGTTAACATCACCTTAACCCCCTCGGAACTATCCCGGTTTTAGTTTATTCGTTTTTAATCTCTATACGGCATACTTTCAATTCAGACAGAGTTGATGTTCACAGAGGTATGCCGGTTGCTACATCGAGTTAATGCGGAAATATCATCCACGCACACAGATGCTTCACCTTTAGGCGGCGATGAGCCCGCTCAGGTGCCAGGCAAATCTTCTGCTGAAATCGCTTCTGTGGGCATTGCACAAGCATCTCTTATCTTGACGCTGGGCTATGTTGTTATTGCGGCTTACAATTTCTTTGTCTTACCTCCTCCCCATAATTTTTTCTTGTTTGTTCTCGCAAGCATTACGTCACTCTTGCTGTTTGGGCTTTTCCTCATCAACCGGATGTTCAAAATTCCCGCCTATTTGGCATACCCTTTGTTCACTCTCATCAGCGCCCTCATACTGGCAAATGTTGTGATCCAATGCGTGTTACTGGTTGACGAAAAATACCTCACCAGTTTCACCCTGATTTCAATTGGCGTCTCTTTGGTCTTCCATTCGTGGCGTATGCTATTTCTCTTTTACGCCTTAGTCCTTGGCTCCTTTATTTGGACGCTTCAGTACATCCAGCCAACGCCCGATTACACCCATCATTTTTTTATGCTGAGCTGTAGCTTCCTCATCGGCTTCCTATCCGTAACAGTTCGCAAAAATACATTGCGCCACCTCATCCGCACACGCGCGCTGGCCCACTCAAAATCAGAACGACTGGAAGAAGCATTAAGTGCGTCTCAACGCGGCATCAAAGCTCAACAAGACAATCATTCCAAAAGCAACTTTCTTGCCCATATGAGCCACGAGTTACGTACACCCCTTACTGCCATCATTGGATTCTCTGACATCATTCGGCTTAAACTCTTTGGTGCTCTGGAGAATGATCGCTATGCGGAATATGTGGCGGATATTCATTCTTCTAGCGAGCATTTATTGTCGCTGGTCAACGACATTCTGGACCTTTCCAAATTGGAAGAGAATATGGTTGAAGTCAGCTTAACCACCGTTGACTTAGGAGAGACGTTGGAGCGAAGCCTCAGCATGATCAAAGAGCGCGCGGTGGCACACGGTGTCTCTTTGAAATACACAGAGCTCCCTGCAGAACGCAACATTTATTGCGACCCCTTGCGCCTCAAACAAATTGTCTTGAACTTGCTCAGTAATGCGGTGAAGTTTACCGCCAATGGTGGGTCGGTTATTTTGGAACCTCTCATTGACGAGGTGGGGAACCTATCCATTGAGGTGCGCGATACGGGTGTGGGCATGAGCGAAGAAGAAATTGAAAATGCCATGGAACCGTTTTGGCAAGCCAAGGCGTATCGCTCATCTCCGACTGAAGGCACCGGGCTCGGGCTTGCCCTGTCCAAAGAATTGGCAGTTCTTTTGGGAGGTCACTTGGAGATCGAAAGCGAGCCAAATGTTGGCACCATCGCGCGTCTTGTTCTGCCCCTCGACGCCATCACACTCCCGACAGAAACAAAAAACCCTCTGGAAGCCGAAGACTTACAGAGGGTTTGATGTGTATCTAATTGATTGGTCGGTTAGTTGCGCTGTTTGGACAGCTCATCGAATGCCATAATGCGCGCAAGCATCGCTTCCATCTCATCGACGGGCACCATATTGGGACCATCAGAGGGAGCTGTATCTGGCTCTTGGTGCGTTTCCACAAACAAGGCGGCCACACCAACTGCAACGGCTGCTCGTGCGAGGACGGGTACAAACTCACGCTGGCCGCCTGAAGTTGCGCCGTTACCGCCTGGCTGCTGTACCGAATGCGTCGCATCAAATACGACTGGTGCGCCAATGGCTGCAAGCTCGGGTAAGGACCGCATGTCGGACACAAGGGTGTTGTAGCCGAATGAAGCGCCCCGCTCCGTGGTCATGACGTTTGGATTGCCTGCTTCAACAACTTTGGCCACCACGTGCTTCATGTCCCAAGGCGCTAAAAACTGGCCCTTCTTCACGTTCACGATTTTGCCAGTCGCAGCAGCAGCTTCTAGAAGATCTGTCTGACGGCATAGGAATGCTGGAATTTGCAGCACATCCACAATCTCACCGGCAATCGCACATTGTTCTTCTGTGTGCACATCGGTAATCACCGGCACATCGAATTCTTTGCGAATGGCCTCAAAGATTGGCAACGCTGTTTCAATGCCAATGCCGCGCTGACTATTACGGCTAGACCGGTTGGCTTTATCGAACGAGCTTTTGTAGATGAAATTAATGCCCAGACGGCTGGTAATTTCTTTGAGCTCATTGGCCATGAAGAATGCGTGGTCACGGCTTTCCATGGCACACGGGCCAGCAATAAGGGTCAACGGTTTGTCGTTGCCAATTTCAAAGTTTGCCAGCTTGATAACTGCATTGGGGCTCATGAGTTTCTTTACCACTTCATATACTTAGTTGATGCCAATCACGGGCGACACACGCATTGCGGAGGATCTAAACTAGTCGGTTTTGATGCACAGCCGCTTCAATGAAGCTTTCAAACAACGGATGGGGATCAAATGGCCGCGATTTCAACTCTGGGTGGAATTGTACACCAATAAACCAAGGATGTTCAGGAATCTCGACAATCTCAGGCAACAAGCCGTCTGGTGAGGTGCCGGAGAAAACCATGCCTTTAGCTTCAAGGAGCTCACGGTACGACATGTTCACTTCGAACCGATGGCGATGGCGCTCACTGATTTTGGTTGTGCCGTAAATTTCTGCAACACGTGAGCCAGGTGTGAGGATCGCATCATAAGCGCCCAGACGCATTGTTCCGCCTAGATCGCCACTTGCGCCACGTTGAATCAGCTCATCTTCCTTCAACCATTCGGTCATCAGGCCAACCACAGGTTCCGGCGTTGCGCCAAATTCTGTGGAGCCGGCTTTACCGACTTCAGCCAAATTGCGTGCCGCTTCAATCACTGCCATCTGCATACCGAAGCAAATGCCGAAATACGGCACATTGCGGGTCCTTGCAAAATGAGCTGCTGCAATTTTACCCTCTGCACCGCGTTCGCCAAAACCGCCCGGCACTAAGATGCCATTGACGCCTTCGAGCAAATGCAGCTGATCTGGGTTCTCAAAGCTTTCAGATTCCAACCACCTAATATTGACCCTCACCTTGTTGGCGATGCCGCCGTGGGTGAGCGATTCAATCAGCGATTTATAAGCGTCTTTAAGGCCGGTGTATTTGCCCACAACAGCGATCGTTACTTCACCTTCGGGTTCCCGAATGATGTGCGTAATGTCAGCCCATTGGGTCAGATCGGGATCTGGCGCGTCTTCAATCCCAAACGTCTTAAGCACTTCCCGGTCAAGGCCTTCGCTGTGATAGCGCACGGGCACATCGTAAATTGTGTCGACGTCGATGGCCTGCACAACGGCAGCCTCGCGGACATTACAGAACAAGGCAATTTTGCGCTTTTCTTCGTAGGGAATTGGACGATCGCAGCGGCACATCAGAACATCTGGCTGGATACCGATTGACCGCAACTCTTTTACAGAGTGCTGCGTCGGTTTTGTTTTCATTTCGCCTGCACTTGGAATGTAAGGCAGCAGGGTCAAGTGAATGAAACAGGTCTGACCGCGATCAAGTTGATTGGAGAGCTGGCGAATGGCCTCAAAGAACGGCAAGGCTTCAATATCACCGACGGTCCCGCCGATTTCACACAGAACGAAATCGATGCCTTCATTGTCCTTGAGCACAAAGGTTTTAATGGCATCCGTCACATGAGGAATTACCTGCACGGTGCCGCCCAGATAGTCGCCCCGGCGTTCTTTGGCAATAATTTCTTGATAGATCCGGCCCGTGGTGATGTTGTCACTCTTGTTATTTGGGCACCCGGTAAACCGCTCGTAGTGGCCCAAATCAAGGTCTGTCTCGGCCCCATCATCGGTTACGAACACTTCGCCGTGCTGAAACGGGCTCATCGTGCCGGGATCAACATTGAGATAAGGATCAAGCTTGCGCAAGCGCACCTTGAAACCTCTGGCTTGGAGCAATGCGCCCAAAGCTGCGGAAGTGATACCTTTACCAAGTGAGGAGACCACGCCGCCAGTGATGAATATATACCGCGTCATGGACCGCCACCTTAAACAAGTTTCATCCGATTCGAAGCAGTGATTGCTGTTTCGAGTGTCGATTCTGAAAGAAAATACAAAAACCCCCACGCCTTACAACAAGGCGTGGATAACTGCGTTCAGCGTTACTTATTAACCGCGCGGCACAACCGGAGCGCTTGGAATTGCAGGTGCTGTCGGGGCGCCTGGAATTTCTGGTGCTGCAAATGGTGCTGGCACTTGGCTTTCGGTGCCACCCAATAGGTCTGCTGGGGACTGGTCATACGTCGCAATAAGCGTCAAACCAAGGCTTGTCGCAAAGAACAATCCACCACAAATGGCTGCAATGCGGGACAAAAGATTGCCCGCTGCCCGGCCAGACATCATGCCTCCGCCACCACCACCGCCGCCAATACCCAGCGCACCGCCTTCAGAGCGTTGCAGCAGAATGGTGACAATCAATGTAACTGCGATCAATAGATGAACGACGAGCAGAATGGTGTCCATGTGTTCCAAATCCTAAAATGCGCACATGCGAATAACCAAGAGAGCTGGTTATCCTCAAGAATGCTGCGATTTCTAGCGTAGTCAGCGTGCAATTACCAGCCTAGGGATCGCTTTTGTCTGCTTTTTCATCAGAATTTGTCGTGAATAAAAGGAACAAAGGCAATCGATAGGTCAAAAACGTAGAAAAACCGCCATTTATCCCTAAAATGACAGGCTTGTTTGGCAGGATGCGCGGCGGCAAATTGTCCTCCGCCGCGCCGCCCTTCACTTATAGATATGCAGAGATAATTCCGTAAAAATCTTCGGCGGTCAGGCTTGCTCCGCCAACCAACGCACCATTTACATTTGGCGCCGCCATCAACTCTTCCGCATTTGCCGGCTTCACAGAACCTCCATAAAGAACGCGGTATCCATTGCCTTGCTCGCCGTAGCGGGCCACGAGGCGTTTGCGGATATGGGTATGAACTTGGCCTACTTCAGCGGTTGTTGGGGTGCGGCCGGTGCCAATAGCCCATACCGGCTCATAAGCAATTACGGTGTTTTTGGGATCAAATGTGTCGCCCAGTGAGCCTTTCAGTTGAGCGGTAATGACGCTCAATGTTTTGCCCGCATCGCGTTCAGCTTCCGTCTCGCCCACGCAGACGATCGAAATCAGCCCTGCCCGGTGACCGGCGGCGGCTTTTTGTGCCACCAGCGCATTTGTTTCTTCGTGATCGGCGCGGCGCTCGGAATGGCCCACGATTACATATTTGGCGCCGACATCTTTCAACATCTCCGCGCTGACGTCGCCTGTATGGGCGCCGCTCACTTGGGGATGGCAATCTTGGCCACCGATTCGCACTTTTGAGCCTTTGGCCGTCTCCACCAGCAGCGCCAGAGTCGGCGTTGGCGGACAAATCAACACGTCACACGGAAGGCGATCTAACTTGTTCAGTTTTTTCGCCAGCGCGTTGATTTCCTTCTTCGCACCGCGTAATCCGTTCATTTTCCAATTGCCCGCTACAAGCGGTTTGGGTGCTCGTACCTTAGTTTTGCCCGCTGCCATGGTGTTTCCTTCTACA
>NVSO02000200.1 GCA_002401305.2 Rhodobiaceae bacterium
CCCCCATTCATATAGATGTTAAGTTGGGAAAGACCATGACCGAAGAACAGGCAGCTCAGACGATTGATTTTGATCGCTACAAACGCATCAAGGTAACGCGGGAAGGACGTATTTTGATCCTATCCTTGTTCAATCCAAAACTGATGAATGCTGTGGACGGACAAATGCATCGGGAGCTATCGAGCATCTTTCTGGATGCCGCTGATGACCCGGACTCAGATGTAGTCATGCTGACTGGCGAAGGAAGTGCTTTTTGTGCGGGCGGAGATCTTGGATGGATGAAAAAATCCTTTGAAGAAAACAAAGTGGGTCCCGACGCCATGGAAGCAAAGCGCATCATCTTTTCTTTGTTGGATATGGAAAAACCAATTGTTGCTGCTGTGCAAGGGCCTGCGGTTGGTTTGGGCGCCACCATTGCCCTAATGTGTGATGTTATCTACGCAGGTCGGTCGGCGCGCTTCGTGGACCCGCATGTCAAAGTGGGTATTGTTGCCGGCGACGGCGGGGCGGTTATTTGGCCCCAGCTCATCGGTTATGCGCGGGCTAAAGAATATCTGATGACAGGGGATCCGGTTAAAGCGCCTGCCGCTGAGCAGATGGGCTTGATCAATCATATGGTTGAAGACGAGGACCTTTGGGCGGAGGCGCTTGCGTTTGCCCAGCGATTGGAAAAGGGTGCGACCCAGGCCATCAAATATACCAAGGTCTCGATAAATATCGGCCTGAAGCAGCTGGCACATACATTGATGGATGCCTCGGTTGCGTATGAAATCCAGACCTTCTCTAGCCAAGACCATAAAGAAGCCGTCACCGCCTTTCTGGAAAAACGTCCTCCGAATTTCATTGGGCGATAGAGGTGTTAGATCTGGGAATGGAGGCGCGCGCTTCCCTTCCCAGACAAAAGAATGCTGGTACCCTTTTGGTGGCTTAGATAGAGTTGCGCCTAAACATGAATAAGACTTTGGGAGACAGAGCATGACAACGGCGTCAACATCCATCGGTGAATTTGTTCATATTACCCGCGAGGGTAAAGTGGCCACGGTTGTTTTTGATCGGGGGCACCGCACAAATGCCCTCTCCTGCCAAGCGATGCGAGAGCTCACTCACGCCGCTGACCTGTTGGACACGGAAGCTGGCATTTCGACTATTGTTCTGACGGGACGGATAGACGGGTTTAGTGCTGGTGCCGATCTCAAAGATCCAGAGATGGCCCAACGCGCCACTTTGCCTCTTGTGGAGCAGCGGCAAGCTTTGCGTCTAGGGCCGGACATGTGCCGGGCTTGGGAAAAGCTGGAACAAATCACCATATGCGCCATCGAACAATTCTGCATTGGCGGCGGGGTGGCCTTGGCCATTTCATGTGATATTCGAATTTGCGGCGAAGGGGCGCATTTGCGTTTACCTGAAGTTCCCCTCGGCATGAATATGAGTTGGAATAGTAATCCGCGTACGGTTAATTTGGTGGGTCCAGCGAAAGCCAAACTCTTTACGATATTGGGAGAGCCGCTGTCGGCGACGAAGGCTGAACAATGGGGACTGGTTGAAGAGGTGGTGCCCAACGGCCAAGCTCTTGATGCAGCCCTTGCTCTTGCAGCGCGCTTTGCACAGGTTCCCGATGTGCCCCTGCGTATGACAAAACAATCTATCAATATGACAGCTCAGGCGCTGAACTTAGCGACGAGTTATATGGACCGAGACCAATTTGCTTTGGCAGCGCAAAGCCCAGAGCAGGCTGACGCTATCTCGTCCTTTCTGACTTCTTCAAATTCAAATACCCAAACTAAATAGGAGATATCCCATGGGAAGACTTGATGGAAAAATGGCGTTTGTCACTGGCGCCGCGCAGGGGCTGGGTGAAGCCACCTCAATTATGTTTGCACGTGAGGGCGCCAAGGTTGCTGTCACTGACATCAATTTGGCTGGCGCCAAAAAGGTGGCAGAGGCGATTAATGCGGAAAAGCCGGGCAGTGCCTTTGCCTTTGAATTAGACGTCACCAGCGAAGAGCAATGGATTGCTATCTTGGCGCAAGCCAATGATGCGATGGGCGGCCTCAATGTGTTGATGAACAACGCTGGTATCGGCGGCGGTACAACTGTTGAAGATACCGACTTTGAGACTTGGCAAAAAGTGATGTCCGTTGATACGGACTCGGTGTTTCTAGGCTGCAAATATGCCATCGGATATATGAAAGAACATGCGCCGGGTTCGATCATCAATATTTCATCGATTGCTGGATTGATTGCGGGTGCCAATATGGCGGCCTACAACGCTGCAAAAGCTGCGGTGTGGTTGTTGTCCAAGTCTGTCGCTCTGCACTGCGCGCAGTCTGGATATAATATCCGGTCAAATTCTATTCACCCGACATTTATTGATACACCGATCTTGGACGGTTTTGCGAAAGGGTCGTTGACCAAAGAGGATGTTGTGCGCAAGCTGTCGCGGCAAGTTCCGCTTGGTCGTATCGGTGTGCCAAATGATGTTGCTTACGCTGCAACGTTCTTGGCCAGTGATGAGTCAAACTTCATCACCGGATCTGAAATCAAAATTGATGGCGGCATCAGCGCGATGTAAGCTTTCTGGGCGGCCCGCGTGGCCGCCCAAATTTATGGGGACACAGGTTGACGCATTCTAAACTCTCAATAATTGGCGGTCATAAATCGATGGGCTGGTTTTTAAAAACATGTGTGGTCAGCCTCATCACTGCAGCTGTGTCTGTGAGCGTGGCCCACGCGGATGTGGCCTCCTCCATAAAAGGCGGGGCTGGCGAATTGGTCGGCACGCCTTACAGAGTGAATTTTGAAGACTTGCCGATTGCTGCTGCCGCGGATATACCGGAAAACCATGCAACAATCACAGATCTCCCTATTGGCGCGGGTTTGCGGGTGCCAGACGGGTTTGAGGTCAACCTCTTTGCCTCCGAGCTTCTAAGTCCCCATAGCATGACTGTTGCCCCCAATGGAGACGTTTTTGTCACGAAAGCCAATGCGGGGCAGGTGCGCTTGCTGCGTGATGTTGATAAGGACGGCGTTGCTGATGCGTCCTTTATTTTTGCATCAGGCTTCCGGATGCCTTCAGGTATTGCCTACAGTGATGGCGGGCTCTATTTGGCAGACCAGAGGGCCATTTGGCGCCTTCTGCCCGATGAGAGTGGGCGTCGGGCGCAGGCCCGTCGGCCAATGACGCGTGCCGGGGATATAGGTCAAGCCAATGGACATTGGACGCGTGAAATAGCTGTGGCGCCCAATGGAGCTGATCTCTATATCGCAATTGGGAGCGCGCGCAACCTTGCCCAGGAAAAAGGGCCTCGCGCCACCATTCAAAAACTGGACTTGACGCGCGGTGTGTTGGAGAGCTTTGCCTCGGGTTTGCGTAATCCTGCGGGCCTCGCCTTTTATCCTGATACGGATCGTCTGTTTTCAATTGTCGGTGAGCGATACGGGTACGGTGATAATATGGTGCCGGACTTTATGACCGAAGTTCATGCCGGTGGTTTTTACGGCTGGCCATATGCCTATTTGGGCGCGCACCCCGATCCCCGCTATGGACGCATTCGACCGGATTTGGTTGCGAAGACACTTGTTCCGGACCTTCTGTTTGAATCCCACTC
>NVSO02000201.1 GCA_002401305.2 Rhodobiaceae bacterium
ATTGAACAACATCTGCTGACAGTGGGCGCAGGCGACAATGTCGTGCGTATCATTCCGCCGCTGATCGTGACAGATGAACAAATTGACGAAGCTGTAAACGCCATTGACGCAGCCTGCGTTGCGTTGGAAGCAGCTCAAACCAAGGAGGGCGCGTAATGACGACGACCCTGAAGAACTTTATTGACCTAAGCGACGTGAGCAAAACGGACTTGCGTGCGATTATCGATGACGCGCATACCCGCAAGGCAGCGCGCGCCGGTAAAGGCCAAGCCGAACATGATGCAGACGCACCGCTCAGTGGCAAATTATTGGCAATGATATTTGAAAAACCGTCCACCCGGACCCGTGTGTCATTTGATGTGGGCATGCGCCAGCTTGGGGGCTCCCCCCTCATGTTGAACGGCAGCGAAATGCAATTGGGTCGCGGCGAAACCGTGGCAGACACCGCACGCGTTCTGTCGCGTTATGTAGACGCCATCATGATCCGCACGACCGACCATTCCAAATTGTTGGAATTGGCCGAATATGCAACCGTGCCTGTCATCAATGGATTGACCGATCACAGTCATCCCTGCCAGATCATGGCAGACGTGCAAACATTTGAAGAGCACCGGGGCCCGATCACCAACCGCAAAGTGGCGTGGGCAGGAGATGGCAACAATGTAGCTGTGTCGTGGATCCATGCAGCGGTTCAATTCGATTTTGAATTGCGTTTGGCATGCCCAGAAGAACTCGCACCACCAAAGGCTGTGCTGGACTGGGCAAAGGCTCAGGGTGGCAAAGTCATTGTCACTCAAGACGCCGATGCCGCGGTTGACGGTGTGGATTGTGTTGTGACTGACACGTGGGTTTCCATGGGCGATGATGCGGCCGAAGCAGCTAACCGTCATAACCTGTTGGCACCGTTCCAAGTGAATGACCGTTTGATGGGTCTTGCAGCCAAAGACGCACTCTTCATGCATTGCCTTCCCGCTCACCGGGGTGAGGAAATGACAAGCTCCGTTATCGACGGACCCCAATCAGTGGTCTTCGACGGCGCAGAAAACCGCCTACATGCTCAAAAGAGCGTATTGGCTTGGTGCTTCTCATAACGCTGTTGAGATGAGTTTTAGATAGAGACCGTGCGCTTGAGGCGCATGATGATCCGACTTACAGAAAGTGTGACGCAATGAGCGACGACACAAATATTTCGCTAACCACATTAGCGAGCGATGACCTCGTGACGCCCTTCCAAATCGAAGGCATTGGCCTGCGAGGCCGCATTGCGCGCTTTGGACCGTTGATTGACGATATTCTTTCACGCCATAATTACCCCGAACCTGTCTCCATTCTATTGGGCGAAGCTGTTGTGCTGGCGTCTTTGTTCGGATCGGCGTTGAAGTTTAAAGGCCGCTTAACGTTGCAAACAAAAGGCGACGGCCCCGTCAACATGATCGTTGCAGACTATGATACGTCCGGCAGCATGCGTGGCTACGCGATGTTCGATGCGGAAAAAGTAGAAGCGTTGATCGAGCAAGAGAAAACCACAAGCGCTGATCTATTGGGCAAAGGCTATTTAGCCATGACCATCGATCAGGGGCCTGATATGGATAATTATCAAGGCATCACCGAATTGAGTGCAGAAGGCTTGTCACACTCAGCCCATGAGTACTTCCAACAGTCAGAGCAAATCGCAACCCGTATTCGCTTAGCCGTTGGCCCTCTCTATCAGCGCGATGACGACGGCAAAGGCACAACTGTTTGGCGTGCAGGCGCGATCATGATCCAACACATCGCCAAAGAAGGCGGTTTGACAGGGCCCCGTGATCAAGAAGAAGACGCTAAAGAGACGCCCGAAAACGGCGAGCATCAAGACGCTCAAACCCAACAAGAAAAAGATTGGGACCACGGTGTTATTCTGTTGAACACCACAAAAGACCACGAGCTTCTAGATCCTGACTTGCCAGCAGACCGTTTGCTCTACCGTCTCTTCCATGAAGATGGCGTGCGCGTGTTCCCGCCAACATCCGTGTCATTTGGGTGCCGCTGTTCGCAAGAAAAAATGTTGGCTGTTTTACGCAAGCTGCCCTTGGAAGAGTTGCATGATATTGCAGAAAACGGCACCATCTCTGCGCGGTGTGAATTCTGCAATGAGCAATTTAATTTTGATCCAGACAATTTGCCCAAGTAGGCTTGCCAAATTCGGCGTCGCTTACAAAGGGTGAGGCGGAAGAGGGAGCGGGCATGCAACGTTGGTATAAGAAAGCACTTCAGGGCGTTGCATTGTGCGGCGCATTGGCACTCAGCGCCTGTGCCACGCCGCCCGCGCCAACAACAGCCCTTGAAATCACCTTTCAACACCGTCCAGTCATATCCCTCAATGTCGCGCGCGTGGAAATTGTAGACGCTCACGACGTTGGTGGCAGCTTCCCCCGTGTGGATCACCTCTATACAAAAACACCGGCGAGCTTAGTGCGGCAGTGGGCAAAGGATCGCTTGAAGCCCGTGGGCCAGCTTGGTCAGGTGAGCGTGTTGATCCAAGAGGCAAAGGTGATCGAAACCTCCCGGGTCATCGACACAGGCATTCTGGGGTTGTTCACCGATGAGCCAGACACCGACCTAACGGCCACAATTGTCGCGCGCATTGAATTTGTAAATGTGCTCGATGGCGGTTCTTACGCGGTGAATGTAGAGGCCCGAGCAAATGTCGCCATCTTCGAAAGCGCCACGCTCAATGAACGTGACTTCGCCTATTATTCAGCCCTAGAAACCTTAGGCGCTGCTTTTGATGAAGCAGTGGAAAAAGAACTACGGTCGGTGATGAAAGCAATCATCGTCGATTAAAGGGCTTGGCCACAAACATACTTCGTCAACCGAGAGAAGAACCGATCACAGGCCGCAATCTGCTCCAACGAAACAAATTCATTGGGCTGGTGAGCTTGATCAATACTGCCAGGGCCGCAGATGACAGTAGGCAAATCAGCAATCTGAAAAAGCCCTGCTTCCGTCCCGTATGAAACTGCTTGGGCTTCATTACGTTCTGCTAGCTTCAGGACCAAAGTTTCGCCGGGTGATCCATCATTGGCCATAAGGCCGGGCACAAACTCCCGCTTCACAGTGGTGATGTCGGCTTCTGCAGAGACCGCCCGCATCTTGGGCAGAAGCGTTTCTTGGATGTAGGCGTCAACCCGGTCCGGAATTTCATTGACGTCTTGGTCTGGCAGCGCGCGGAACTCCCACACAAAACTACATTTGCGCGGAATAATATTGAGCGCAGTGCCCCCTTCAATCGTCCCGATATGGACGGTGGTATAGGGAGGGTCAAACCGTTCCGTCGCATCACCCTTTACCCGCATCCGCTCGCCTTCATCTTCTAGAAAGTTGATGATCCGAGCCGCGTAGGAAATCGCGTTGACGCCCGCATGCGTCCGGCTGGAATGGGCCTCAAAACCGGTGACGTCTGTACGGAACGCATGGATGGCTTTATGGGCATTCACGACTTTCATCATCGTGGGTTCGCCAACGATGACAATCTCTGGACGCGGCAGAGTGGAGAGGGCTTGATCAATCATAGGCCGCACTCCAAGGCAGCCAACTTCTTCATCATAGGACAGCGCAAAATGCACAGGGTGCTCGAGCCCAGCTTCAATCATGTCTGGTAGATGCGCCAACGCAATCGCGATGAAACTTTTCATGTCGCAGGTGCCACGCCCATGCAACAAGCCGTCAGCTTCTCGGGTTGAGAACGGATCACTTGCCCAGTCTTGCCCATCAACGGGCACAACATCTGTGTGGCCAGACAGCACAATCCC
>NVSO02000202.1 GCA_002401305.2 Rhodobiaceae bacterium
ACCACGGGTCTAGCCGTCGGGGTTCTCGCGTTGGTGGTGGCAGGGCCAAATGTGATTTTACGCAATGCTCTGCGCGCTCAGGTTATTGAGCACCGTCCTCCGATGTGGCTGGGATTAAGCGCGATGATCTCCTCCATGTGGAGTTTTCTGGTCGGACTATTTATTCTGAATTTGCTTCTTATTTGATCTTTCGGCTTAACATCTTGGGTGTGAATCCTAGGGTTTGAGCCGAAAAATATTTAATGGGTTTATGCCAAATTGACGCGCTGCGGGAAAACCCCCGTGGCGCGTAAATTCTTTTGAAACTATAGCTTTATCGACACCTTGACATATGGTCAGTCCAATCCTATCTAATGTGTGTGCAGTGCAACAATGTGTACTGCGATAGAATTTGAGAAGGATTTTGATATGAAAGACGTGATCTGGAACGCTGTCTCTTTTGTTGCTGTTGTTGCTTTGGCACTGGCTTACGAAACGGGTGCTGTTGCCGCTGGAAACGCATTTTTCGGTCTGTTCGCTGTTTTGGTGCTCTACACAGCCAAGCAACTTCTTACCCATGAGAACGAGCTTTTGGGCGAAGCCTTTAAAGGGCTTTTCACACGTCCTCAGTCACATGGCACGATGGCGAGCTATGTTTCTTACCTTGGTATGACGGCGCTGGGTTCAGTCGTTATGGCTCAAGTGGTTTTGGTTTCTTAAAAGAAGCCCACTGAAAGTCGGGACAGCTCCCGGGTGCTGCTGAGGTGATCATTTCGTGATCCTCGTGTTGCAACTGGTGTAGCTCCGTTCAAACCTTGCTTTGGCAAGGTTGACCAGATAGGTCCCCAAAAATTATCCGCCCCTCATTCAGCCGAATGGGGGGCGGATTTGTTTTGGGCCTGAATGCCGTGAGAATCCTAGGAGTCTCGAGACTCCTAGGGGTTTGGGGCTTTATGCCCTCACTCTGCGAACCACACCTTTGAAACCTTTACGCCCCAACCATAGGGCCACAACGCCGCCTGCCCACAAGGCCCAATCCAATGCCCACAACAATAGGTTCTTGAGAGTTTTGAAGGCGCGTAGGCTGGTTTTGCCGGTGAGTTCAATAATCCCACGGGTTTTTGTACCCAATTTGCCGGACATTTTGCCGAGGCGGGCTAAATCTTGGGGGGTATCGACATATTTCATCAGCCGCACGACTTCCGACGGATTGGTGGTTTTTTCCAAATGGGTGATGTTTTTGAAAATGGGGTCTAGCTTGGTGGTGGAGATAGACTTGGCATAATCGTCCACAGCGCGCCGGGTTGCGCTTAAGTCGCCGAGATCTATTTTTGTGAGGGTCCGGCGAAGGGCGGGAAAGTTCACCGCTTCCTTGACGAGCCGTCCCATGGTCTTAGTGAATTTCTTGGTCAGCGTGCCGGCTTTTTTGGCGACCTTCATGAGGGAAACGCCGATCCGGACAGGCAGGGCGCCGCCGCCTGTGGCAACGGTTGCGGTGGTGGCAGCCAAGCCAACGACTGAAAGGCCCAAGATGAAGCTAGAATAATCTTCGCCCTGTATTAATTTGGTGCCCTCGAGGCCAATGTCGCGGACATCGCCAATAACAGTGAGGTCTGAACTGATGGCGCCCACAAAGCCTGCAGTGTCGCTGCCTTCACCGTAAATGAAACCTTCAAAAAAGCTTCCGGTTGTGCGGCCAATTTGGGCAAGCAGGGTGCTTTCGGCGGCTAAGTGGTCTTGGGTTGCTTGAGTGAGGGGGATGTTGGCGTAGCTCGCAATATCGGCATACATCACCGCGTCGCTATAGGCGTCTGTTTCTAGCGCTGTCACGATCATTGAATTCATTTGGGCGGGCGGAATGCGGTCGCGTAGTTCAGCCTGAACAAAGGGGGCCTCGGGGAGCCATGCATCAATCGTCTCTCCTGCAATCCAGCCCTCCTGATAGGCATACATAAAGCCCACAGGTGCTAGAATGAGCAGCACAAATACAGTGTTGAATAAACGCATCGAAACCCCTTTCACCCTTTCGGATAGGAGAGTGCGCAAAATTAACCATGGCACTCAAACTCTACCGAACAGCTTACTATCTCCAACTGATCTTGAACGTTGGATGAATTACCCCTCGAGCCTAGCCGACTTGTCCCCCTCCATCACGGGAAATGACGACAAGAGAGGGTCTGGGTGGGGTTTTGGGTTCGAAATCTGGCCAACGTGTTGCTGGATCGTCATAGGTTGAGGCCCGCGCGAAGGGTTTCCAGCCTCCTGTGCCATCGGAGCCGGGATGCTGAACGGCCACAAAAAGAGCTTCGCCTGACGGGGAAAAGCAGGGGCCGCACATTTCAGCCCCCACGGGAACGCGGAAAAACATGCGGGCGAGACCGCGCAGTTCACCGTCAGTTTCGAGCGACCAAATACCGTCCGCTGTGCCAGACTTTTGGGACCATGCGTGGCCTTGGTCGGTGGCAACCCAGAGCCTGCCTTTTGGATCAACGGCCAAATTATCGGGGCACGCGAACCATCCATTTGGCGATGTGCTCGCGTGCCAATCGGCTTTTACAGCTTCATCATTTGGGTCGCCGCAGGTCACAACTAAGTCCCACGTAAACTCTGTGCTGGCGGCATCATTGTTAGCGTAAGTGAGTTCGACAATCTGTCCCCATAGGTTAGGGCCGCGTGGATTGGGGCCGTCTATCTCACTGTCCGGTCGGTTTTTGTTGTTGGTAAGGGCGACATAAACTTTCCCGGTTTTGATATTGGGTTGTACATCTTCGGGACGGTCTAATTGTGTGGCGCCTACGAGGTCGGCTGCATAGCGACATTCGATCATGACATCGGCTTGGCTTGAAAAACCGTTCTTCTCGGTGAGCTCGCCCGTACCATAAACCAGCGGCACCCATTCGCCGGTGCCATCCTCGTTGAAGCGGGCGGTGTAAAGAGTGCCTTCACTGAGTAGGTTCATGTTCTCGGCACGGTTCGTCGGATGAACCTTCTTTGAGCTGATGAACTTGTAGAGGTGTTCGAATCTCTGGTCATCCCCTGAATAGACAACGACGTGCCCATCCCCTGTGAGATTTGTTTCGCACCCTTCGTGTTTGAAGCGACCTAGGGCTGTGTGTTTTACAGGCGTTGATGTGGGGTCATAGGGATCAACTTCCACAATCCAACCAAAGCGATTGGCTTCATTTGGTTCTTGTTCAATATGGAATCGCTTGTCGAATGCGCCCCATGGGTAGATGCCGCGGGGGAGCCCCAAGCGTTTGTAGTTTCTCTCCTCGGGGTGGCCTTCCACGTTTCCGGAGAAATACATGTGGAAGTTTTCTTCTGACATCAGATAGGTGCCCCACGGTGTCATGCCGCCTGCACAATTGTTGAGGGTGCCGGTCACTTTGGTGCCGCTCGGGTCCGCGCTGGTTTGCAAACGCGGATGGCCGCTTGCAGGCCCATCGATGGTCATTTGTGTCGCGAGCGTTGAAATGCGGCGGTTATAGGGGCTGTCGGAAACAGTCTCCCATTCACCGTTGGTGCGAGCGATCTCAACGATGCTGCCGCCGTGGGCTGCCATGGAAATTTCTGCGATTTCTTTTGTGTAGGCTGCGCGTGGATCTTTTGCGGTCGCCAAGCCGGGATGCATCAGTCGGTCCGTTGTGTACTCATGGTTGACGCACAGCAGGGCCCGGTCGCTGTTGGGATTTTTAAGGGGGAGAGGGGTGAACCCAACATAATCGTTGTTGTAAC
The DNA here is from genome assembly GCA_002401305.2 of Rhodobiaceae bacterium. Classification (GTDB taxonomy): domain Bacteria; phylum Pseudomonadota; class Alphaproteobacteria; order Parvibaculales; family Parvibaculaceae; genus NORP139. The sequence goes on from NVSO02000202.1 coordinate 3,715, forward strand.
CAAATTGCTTTAGTTGAGCTGCGGCGGATTGGTTTTCGGGATCAAAAGCGGGAGAGTCTGCAAAAAGAGGATCTCCCCAGCGGATGAGAATTTTGGCTTTGTGATCGGGAGCCACGTGGTGGGTTTCATCTACACCGTGCTCAATCTCGATAAAGTTAAAACTTGAGGCCTGACTGGTGTCGCACGCCGCAAGGGCGAAGGCGCTGGTCGATAGGGACAGGGCAAGACTGGTTTTCCCAAAGCCGCGCAGGGCATCGCGGCGGCTGATCCGTTTTTGCCACAGCGCGCCCAATGTCGGCGTACTCGGTGTTCCCTCAGTTGGTTCGAAGGGACGATCATCATCCTCCTCAATGGCCTGCTCTAGGGTTTGGCCTGCGGGCAGGGGATGTAGTTGGCTTGGGTCGAGAGGGGGTTTGGGATCGAGAGGTGTTTTTGGATCGGTCGTCATGGCGGGCTCCCTAATTGTTTTGTCCAGTCTAGCGCGTGGGCGCGTCATGTAAATGACAGCAGCAATCCGGCGTGCCATAGTGTGAAAAATATTGGGAGAGTAATATGCCGATTTACGCACTGGGTGATGTTCGCCCAATTTTGCCTGCAAAGGGTTCTTATTGGATTGCGCCGGACGCGCAGGTCATGGGCAATGTTGAGCTGAAGAAAAATGCCAGCGTTTGGTTCAATGTCACCATTCGGGGCGACAATGAGCGCATTACCATTGGCGAGAACTCCAATGTGCAAGACGGCTCGGTGCTACACACGGATGTGGGCTCTCCGATGACCTTGGGCAAGAACGTTACGATTGGCCATATGGTCATGCTGCACGGGTGTACGATTGGCGATAATTCACTGATCGGCATCGGCTCTATCATTCTCAACAATGCCAAGATTGGTAAAAATTGTTTGATTGGTGCCAATGCACTGATCACTGAGGGAAAAGAGATTCCGGATAATTCCATGGTGTTGGGATCGCCGGGTAAAGTGGTGAAAACTTTTAGCCAAGAAGAAGGCGAAGCCTTGCGGTTGTCGGCAGATCATTATGTCGAGAACTGGCAGCGGTATGCCCAAGAATTGGTTCTGGTTGATTAGGCATCCGGTTCTGCTAATCGGTTAGAGGTTCCA
>NVSO02000203.1 GCA_002401305.2 Rhodobiaceae bacterium
CGCGCGTTACTACATTGGAAAATGGGATGACTCTCGCTATTCAATAGAGCTTCTCACAACCCTTCACATGGCGCGCGAAGGTGCAGACCCCACCCCCTCAAACGGCGGCGATGTGGATTTCGAACTCGCCCTCATCACCGGCAGTAATTTCGAGATCTGGGGTGGTAAAGGCTTTGTAGAAAACCGGATATCAGGAACCTACCGCCCTCTCAACCGTCCCTATGAGATAGGTGCTGAATCAACCATCGGATTTCGTCCCTATACAGATGGGCTGGTGTTGATAAAATCGTCCAACTTCATCCAAATGGAATATGAGATGCGCACCGAAACTTATGTTACCGCCTATAAAGCGAACCTCTCATTGGTCCACCGCATATCCCCAACCCTTTCCATTGAGCTGGGCGGCGGCACGACATATGCGGGCAACAATATTTCCAAAGACACCAACATCAAACTGGGGTTTTGGTACGACTTCTAAAACAAAAGGCCGGTGCATAAGCACCGGCCTTTCAAAATCTTATCTTCCTAAGAAGTCACTACCGAAGGTCTGGCGGTGTGGCTTCTGCCGCCAACATGTCAGCGGCTTCTTCCAAGCTCATCACCCGCTGTTCTTTAGAACCCAACGTGCGAATGGAGAAGCTACGTTCTTCAGCTTCGCGGCGACCCGCAACCAGAATGAACGGCACCTTACCTACTGAGTGCTCCCGCACTTTGTAGTTGATCTTCTCATTGCGGAAATCGCTTTCAACCCGCAAGCCCTTAGACTTCAAGAACTCGACAGCTTCCTGCGCATATTCATCAGCGTCTTGCGTGATGGTGGCCACAACAGCTTGCACAGGCGCCATCCACAACGGGAATTTGCCTTCATAGTTCTCAATCAAAATGCCCAAGAACCGCTCAAGCGTACCCAGCACGGCCCGGTGCAGCATCACAGGACGGTGACGCCCACTGTCTTCACCGATGTAGGACGCGTCGAGACGCTCTGGCAACACAAAGTCGAGCTGAATGGTGCCGCACTGCCAGCTACGACCGATCGCATCTTTCAAGTGGAACTCAAGCTTAGGACCGTAGAAGGCACCCTCGCCCGGCGTAATTTCATACTCAAGGCCGGTTTCTTTGAGCGCGTCTTCCAAGCCCTTTTCCGCCCGGTCCCAAACGTCATCAGACCCAGCACGTACTTCTGGACGGGTGGCCAATTTCACAGACACTTCTGTAAAGCCAAAGTCAGCATAAACTTCCATGAGAAGATTACAGAAGTCCACACACTCTCCGGAAATTTGGTCTTCCCGGCAGAAAATATGGGCATCATCTTGCGTCATTTGGCGCACACGCATCAGCCCATGCAACGCCCCATGCGCTTCATTCCGGTGACAGCAGCCAAACTCAGCCAAACGGAGCGGCAAGTCGCGATACGACTTAACGCCCTGCTTGAAGATTTGGATGTGAGCCGGACAGTTCATCGGCTTGATCGCCATCAACTTCGCTTCGCCCGTCAAGATGGGTGCATCGTCGTCCGTGCTTGGAATTTCATCCGGCACCACAAACATGTTCTCGCGGAACTTGCCCCAGTGACCTGATTGCTCCCACAACTTGGCATCCAGCAATTGCGGCGTCTTCACCTCTTGGTAGCCAGCCTTGTTAAGCTTGCGACGAATGTAGTTCTCCAGCTCCAGCCAAACGGTGTAGCCTTTAGGGTGCCAGCACACAGAGCCTTGCGCTTCTTCCTGCATATGGAAGAGGTCCATCTCACGGCCAATTTTACGGTGATCCCGTTTCTCCGCTTCCTCGATCATACGAAGATGGGCTTTCAACTCTTTTTCGCTTGCCCAAGCCGTGCCATAGATACGTTGCAACTGCTCGTTCTTCGCGTCGCCGCGCCAATAAGCACCCGACAAACGCATCAACTTAAACGCTTTACCCAAGCGCCCCGTCGACGGCAAGTGTGGTCCCCGACAAAGGTCCAAATAGTCCCCTTGGCGATAGACGCGAATGGCTTCCCCTTCAGGAATATCACTCACCAATTGAACCTTGTAGCCCTTACCAGCATCTTCAAAATACTTGAGCGCCTGATCGCGGGTCCAAATCTCACGGGTGATTTCAAGATTGCGCGCGACAATCTCGCTCATCCGTTTTTCGATTTTCGCCAGATCATCTTCATGGAAGGGCTCATCCCGGTAGAAGTCGTAGAAGAACTCATTCTCGATCACGGGACCGATGGTGTCTTGCGTACCCGGGAACAACTCTTGCACCGCTTGCGCCATAATATGCGCCGCGTCGTGACGTAGGATTTCAACACCCTCTTCGCTATCAGGTGTGATCACCTCAATAGCCATGTCCCGGTCCAACACGGAACACAGGTCATCCACTTTGCCATCCATCTTAATGGCAATAGCTTTTTTGGAGAGCGACTTTGAAATGCTCAACGCAAATTCAAACCCTGTAGGGGCTTCTTCAAATTCTCGTACTGCGCCATCTGGCAGTGTCAGCTTAATCATGTGTCTCTCTTTTCAACATGCGCAGGGTCCCCTTCATGAGTACACTCATCACCGTCTGAGTGCTTCCCCTCATATGACCAACTCCAGAGCCCATAGCGCCACGGCGCGTAAAAGGGCACATCCCCAAATTGGTCAGGAACCGGATCATACCCGTGACTGCCAAACGGATGACAGCGGCAAAACCGCGCCAAAGTCATCCAAAATCCTGCCCATGCCCCATGCTTTTGAACAGCATCTAGACCGTAGGCAGAACACGTTGGCAAATGTCGACAAGACGGACCAAGCAGGGGTGAAATGAACCAGCGGTAAAACTGGATCAATCCGGTCAAAACAAGTGCGCCGGGGGCAAACCCTTTACGTTGTTTTGTCGAAGCCCTCTGCGAAGCCTTCATCACCGAGTTCCTTAAGGTGACTGCTCTCAAGTCCATAAAGTGCTCTAGGGAGCTTGAGGTCAGCGCGTTTCTAATTAACTGGAAAGTGTGACCGGCTCAACCACCAACGCCCAAAAATCGAGCTATAGGTGCAAATGATGCGGTTTGGCCGGTAGAAACCATCAAAAATCGCCTTAGGCGGCCGTGACGGCTGGCTCCGGTTGCTTACGCCCCGGAGCCGGTGATAGTGGGGGTCTCGTCGGCGCTTCCGCCTGACACTCCGCTTGCAGGCCCCGTTCGGGCCGCGATCGCTTTTTCAATCGCCTCGCATGTCGCCTCAAAGGTCAACAAGGTCGAGGCATGGCGTGCTCGGTACTCCCGAACAGGCTCCAAAATCTCTAAATCTTGCCACTTGCCAGTTGGCACGGGACCGTCTTTTTTCAACATCGCCCGCATTTGATCGCGCAACGCTTCAAGCTCCTCAACTGAGGACCCGACAATGTGAGTGGCCAAAATGGAGGAAGAGGCTTGGCCCAACGCGCAGGCTTTCACCTGATGGGCAAAATCCACAATGATGTCGCCGTCCAATTGCACTTCGACAGACACTTGCGATCCACACATCTTTGACACAGCCACAGCGTCCCCGTCTGGCGCATCAAGATGCCCAATCCGAGGAATATTGCCTGCAAAGGTCAATATGCGTGTGTTGTAGATGTCGTTCAGCATGTCGGTGCCATTCTCAGTTGTTCAGTTTTTAAGCCAGACGCCATTTAGCGCCGCCTGCCCCATCTTCAATGATGATACCACGCTCAGTCAATGCGTCACGAATTCGATCTGCCTCAGCAAAGTCTTTGTTTTGCCGTGCCACAAGCCGTGCCTCAACCAAGGCATCAATCTCTGCGCTATCTATATTGGCACTCCCAGCC
>NVSO02000204.1 GCA_002401305.2 Rhodobiaceae bacterium
CAATTTCTCAGTCATTGTCCGCGCGTTCTTTTTTGCTACGTAGTAAAAACCTGTGTCAGCGGTGCTTACCAGCTTAATCTTAATAGTTGTTGGCTTAGCCATCGCCACATCCTCGGTTTATGGGTACCAGCTTATCGCGAGTTGCTCAGCGGCCAGTCCCTAAGTTTTTAAAGTATCTCTTACTTAGAAGAGCCGGACTTTACTCATTCATTCGGGTAAGTCAAGGGCTCAAAAAACATAATAAAAATAATGGGTTAGATCCTATTTCTGACGACTCTGCCAACTACGAATGGCAACTACGACTAAATAGATGCCACAAGTGGCTGTTAGGAAGTAACTGAGTCCCGCCGGATTCCATCTATCAATGGCCCAACCAGCCACCGGTGGGCTGAATAATGCCCCCACAGAATAGAGCATAATGAAGGCAGAATTGGCGGCGGCGAGGTCTGCGCCTTTGAAGCGATCGCCCAACATTGTGAGCCCAATTGTGTAGAGACCCGTAACGGTTCCGCCAAAAAAGAACAGAACGGGCAGGAAAATCCAGATGTTGTGAGTCACAAATGGCAAAGTGGCTGCGGCGGTCATGCCAAAGGCGGCACACCAGAAAAGGACGGTCCGTCGGTCAATATGATCCGCCAATATGCCGATTGGGAATTGGAGGAGCATGTTGCCTGCGGCAAATGTCGTGAGAACGATAGCTGCGATCTGCTCGCCCAGCCCACTTCGCAGGGCGAAGATGGGCAAAAATTGGAAAACATTTGTTTCCACCATGCCAAAAACAAGGGCGGCGAGGGTGGCTGCGGGCGCAAGGGTTAGAAAAGAGAACACTGAGCCGTTGGGTGATTCTTCCACTTTGGGCGCTAAGGAACCGGCGGCGAGTATCGGAATGCCTGCCAGCAGAATGACGATGGCGACAAAAACAAAGGGCAGTGCTGTCGTGGTTCCTAAGACAAGTAGGGCTAGAGGGCCGATCGCAAATCCGGCTGACAGAATGGTGCCGTAGAGCGCGATGATGCGCCCTCGGTTGTTATCATTTGCCAATTGGCTGATCCAGAACTCAGAAATCACGAAGAGTCCGGTGAGCGCCAACCCATACACAAAGCGGATGGGAAACCATATCCAGATGTTTTGGAAAATATAGAACAGCGGCATGCAGAACGCAGCAACTGCGATGCACAGCAATAAGACCGAGCTGGTTGGAACACGCTGCAATAGCTTGGGAATGAAAGGCGTGGATACAATGGTCGCTAAGGCGGGCATCATGCCGTTGATACCAATGAGCCAACCCGGAATGCCCTGGCGCTCCAGAATGGTCGCCTGCAAGGGAATGGAGAGGCCAAGGCCTGCACCAACGACTGTGATGCAGCAAATGACGGCAAACAGGCTTCTGTTGCGTTCGGTATTTAAACTTTGCATTGCCATCACTCTTACCTGCTTTGATCCGCTTCTTTTTTACATCCCTCGCCAGAGAACTATTGGTTTGTCGTTTCGATAGGACCATAGGGGGGCGGGGTCTGGTTGGTGAACCTCGGGCTGTTTTTGCAGCTCAGTTAAAATAAACTCGGTCACGTCTATGATTGGTAGCTTTAACGCTTGGCTCAACGGATACCAATCTAAATTGTCCAACTCCCCGCTGCCTTGTAATTTGCCTGTTACTTTTTGGGCGTCGGCTAGGAAAAACCGGGCGTGAAACCGGATGGGACTTGAGACCGGGGTGATGGCGCGTGCGTAGAAAGAAAGGGCAGAGAGATCCGGGGCCTTTCCTCCCTTGGCAAAGCCTTGCCAGCTTTCGGGCACGTCCTCTAAGGGGGCGTTATGGGCCAGCAGCAAACCTGTCTCTTCCCAAGTTTCGCGAATGGCGGCGAGGGCCAGTGCGCGGGCCATATCGGGTGTCGTGCCGCCTTGGCAGACGTGTCGAACGACTTGTGGTGCCAATGCTGTCGCAGGACTAACTTGATGATCCTCCGGGTCTAGCTTGCCACCGGGGAAGACATATGCGTCTGGAATGAATTTCATCTTTGAATGGCGCTGGCCCATCAAGACACACGGTTCTGCTTGAGACGTATCAAGCAGAATGAGTGAGGCTGCGTGGCGCGGTTTTACGGGCGGTCCATCATTGCGAGGGAGTTTTTGCATCGGCTTCTTTTCTTATTGTGGTTAGCGCTCCAAGTATGCCCCTGGATATGAGCTACAGGGTTTCTCTGATGGGACCGCTCGGGCGGAAATGCACAAAGGGTACTGCGCGTTTTGATGCTTGGGCTTTGTTTAGCGTGAGGCGTTCTTCAATTTCGTCCAAAACCACCCGAGTGATGTTGGGGAGATCTAGGTCACGTGCATCTGTCACAGTGAGCCAATGAAGTTCCAATAATTCACCAGAGGCGCGGCCTGTGTCGTGCAAGTCCCCTTGGATGTGGTCTGCTTCCATCATGAAGAAACGGGTGTCGAACCTCCGGGTGCGGTACGGCGGTGTGATGGCGCGCAAAATGAAGTCCATCGGGGTGAGGTTGGGTGTCACGCCTTCATTGAAGTAGGCCTGCCATTCAGGACTTTTGGTCTTTCGAATTTCTTGTGTGGGTTTGCCGATGACCAAGCCGGTTTCCTCAAAGGTCTCTCTGATAGCGGCAAGCGCCATACCCTTTGCACGGGCCTGGGACGGCGTGCCACGCATTTTGTTGAGCAGGCGTTTTTCGACTGGAGCTCGAAGAGACTTATCAACTTTGATCCGACTGTCGGCAGGGTCGACACGGCCACCGGGGAAAACAAACTTGTTCGGCATAAATTTATGCCCCGCAGCGCGCTTGCCCATCAGGATTTTTGGTGCCCCTTCGTCGCGTCGCACGATGATCAACGTGGATGCATCTTTTGGACGTACAGCGGCTGTTGATTTTTCTTTAAATTCTTGATCACGGCTTTTTGCTGGATCAAATAGGCCCGTGTTGGCTTTACTACCTGTCATTCTCATCTCCCAATTTTGATGAGCACAGAGTGCACTGCGTAGAGTGCTGTGTCTAGGCACAGCACTCGTACGAAATGAACCGGTAGAAGGACAGTTTTATTGCATCAAGCTGGTTGGAGCCGTTGCAGCGTTACGCGGGGCGCTCTGTTAATTGGGATGCGGGGGGCGTCTCTACATCGTCCAATTTTTTGGTTGTATCGAAACCGTGCATGCGGACAGCCCACTGCAAACCCACTACACCACCTTTGAGCAATGGCAAAAAGGCGAGCGACAAAATGAGCGTCAAGGGTAGCCAAATCGCACTGTGGATCCATAGTTCAGGTTGATACATTTTTTCCACGACCAACATTGCGGGAATAATGATGTGACCAACCAACATGATGGTGAGATAGGGAGGGGCGTCATCTGCGCGCTGATGAAAGAGTTCTTCGCCGCAGGTGTTACAATTGTCAGCAACTTTAAGGTAGCTTTTGAAAATACTTCCCGTGCCGCAACTTGGGCAGCGACACATGAAGCCGCGTCCCATTGACCGGCCAACCGGGCGATGGGGTTTGTCTGTTGTCAGGACCGATTTTTTTTGGTCACTCATATTAGGCTCCCTAATTTGGCATTTCCAAATTGTGTGCGAAGGCTAGAGCCATCCCCTCACCAGCTCCATGTGGTGTGATGACGCGCGCGGTGTTGTCTACTTTTTGCCGCGCGCGGGTTTGCGGGAGCCTTTGAAGGGGCCTTTTTTAGCGCTATTGGCCCGCGGGGGACCGCCGCCATTTTTCTTGCGAGCACGGGAATGTTTGGAGCCTGAGCGGCCTTTGTGTGAGCCACCGCTCCCTCGTTTGGGGCGGTCGGCTTTAGCCACAATGGTGCCGCCTTCCAAGATGTCGAACTTAAGGCCACCGGTGACCGGCGTTGCTTCTTCCAAGCGAACAAGCACACGGTCGCCGAGACGGAACATGGTGCCGGTACGCTCCCCAATGAGGGCGTGCTTGGCTTCGTCGTGATGGAAGTAGTCATAGCTCAAACCAGATACCGGCACGATACCGTCTGCCCCGGTTTCATCTAAACGCACAAATAGGCCGAACCGAGAGACGCCTGCGATGCGTCCTCTGAATTCACCGCCGACCCGTTTCTCTAAAAAGGAAGCGATGTAGCGGTCGTTGGAATCGCGTTCGGCAAGCATGGATCGGCGTTCGGTTTGTGAAATATGCTCAGCTGTATCAGAGAGGTTTTTAATCTCGTCTGCGCTCAAGCCGTCGTTACCTTGGCCCAGTGCCTTGATGAGGGCCCGGTGGACAATGAGGTCTGCGTAACGGCGAATGGGTGAGGTGAAGTGAGCATAGCGGCGCAAATTCAATCCAAAGTGGCCCAAATTATCGGGTGAATAGATGGCTTGAGATTGGCTGCGTAACACCACGTCAGAGATGAGCTGAGAGTGTTCGGTGTCTCGCGCTTTATCTAAGATAACGTTGAAATGAGAGGGACGAATATTTTCCCCCTTTGGCATGGCCATTTCCATCGTCTGCAAAAACTCCCCGAGCGCAAAAAGCTTTTCACGCGACGGTGCGTCATGCGCCCGGTAAATGAGCGGGATTTTTTCTGCTTCAAGTGTTTCGGCTGCGCAGACATTTGCTTGGATCATGCATTCTTCGATCAAGCGCATGGTTTCTACACGGTCTGCGATGTTGATATCAGCGACGCCGCCTTGTTCGTTCAGGCGGATTTTATACTCAGGGAGATCGAGGTGCAGAGGGCTGCGGTTGTCGCGTCCTTTGCACATCACCTGATAGGCCGCCCACAGTGGTTTGAGAACCTCTTCAAGAATGGGTCCCGTGGTGTCATCAGGCTGCCCATCGATGGCACGCTGCGCTTGTTGGTAGCTTAACTTAGCCGCCGAACGCATGAGGGCGCGGTGAAAACTGTGGTTGATTTTTTTGCCGTTGCTATCGAAAATCATCCGGACTGCTAGGCAAGGGCGGTCGACACCGTCTCGCAAGGAGCAGAGGTTGTTGGAGATTTGTTCTGGCAACATCGGCACCACCCGATCAGGGAAGTAGGTGGAGTTGCCGCGCATGCGGGCTTCTTTGTCCATGATGCTGTCGGGTGTGACGTAGGCTGCAACATCGGCAATGGCGACAATGACTTGCCAGCCGCCTTCATTTTTTGGATTTTCGTCGGGGGCTGCCCAGACCGCATCATCATGGTCGCGTGCATCGGCAGGATCAATTGTGATCAAGGGGATGTGGCGAAAGTCTTCCCGTGTGCCTTGGCTAATGGGCTTGGCATCTTGCGCCGCTGCTAGCACGCGCTCTGGGAATTGATTTGGAATGTCATGGGCATGGATAGCGATAAGGCTAATGGTTTGCTGGGTACCGCCGTCGCCATAAACTTCTCGGATACGCGCACGCTTAAGGCCATGGCGGGGTGCCGCAATGGTTTCTGCCAGTACCAAGTCGCCGTCTTTAGCTTTACCGACATGGATTTTCGGAATGTCGATTTCGTAACGGGCTTTTTTATCAACCGGTGTTAAACGACCACCAGAAGGCCCGGCACGGAAAATACCCAAAACGGTTTCAGCGTCCTTGCCGATGCGGCGGATGATCCGTGCTTCGTAAGGGTAATTGTCGGGGCCTGCAGCGCTGGTTTTGGCCAAGCGTGCTACAGCGCGGTCGCCCACACCGACGGGCGGTCCTTTATGACGGTCATTGCCGGAGCCCGGCACAACAACGATCTTGGGAGCGGCGGCCTCGCTGTCCCAATTAACAGGTGTTGCAATCAACTCGCCGTCGCGGTCGCGTTCAATAATTTCGATGACATCAACAGGAGGCAGTTCGCCTGCTTTGCTCAAGCGGCGACCTTCCTTCTTTTTCAACAAACCTTCTTCGGCCATTTCTCGAAGCAGGCGTTTGAGAGGGATGCGGTCTGAGCCGGTGATGTTAAAGGCGCGCGCAATTTCGCGTTTGCCAATGGGGCCCTCGCCAACTTCCATGAAGTCGAGCACTTGTTGTTTGGAGGGGAGGCCGTGCTCTCCTTGTCCCAACAATGGTTTTTTGCGAGGTGCAGAGTTGTCACCGGTTTTGCCACCCGTCGGGCGTGTGCGCGACGGGTGTTTCTCTTTTGGAGCCTTAGGGATACGTGCCACAGGACCTACTCAGTTTCAGAGGACGGATCGGCTGCGGCTGGCTTGGCCTTAGCGGTCGTCTTCTTCTTGGCAGTGGTTTTCTTTTTAGCTGCGGTTTTCTTTTTCGCAGTTGTCTTTTTCTTAGCCACAGTTTTCTTTTTGGCGGTGGTTTTCTTCTTAGCCGTTGTTTTCTTCTTGGCGGCTGGCTTTTTACCCATCTTCTTGGCTTTTGCGTCCAGCAGTTCCAGCGCACGTTCTAAAGATAATGTGTCTGGAGGCGTGTCGGCAGGAAGGGTGGCATTGACTTTCCCGTGTTTGACGTAAGGGCCAAAGCGCCCGTCGAGCACCTGGATTGGCTTGCCATCTTCAGGGTGGTCGCCGAGATCTTTAAGTGACTTGGCAGCTTGGCGGCGGCCGGGATTTGCTTTTTTCTCAGCAATCAAATCAACCGCACGGTTGATACCCACTTCAAATACTTCGTCGGCGTGCTCCATGTTTGCATAGATTTTGTCATGCAACACAAAGGGACCAAAGCGGCCAATGCCGGCTGTGATTTTCTTGCCGTCTTCTGGGTGCAGTCCAACTTCGCGGGGGAGGGACAGCAGCTTCAATGCTTTTGGCAGATCCATTTCGTCGGCAACCCAGCCTTTTGGAATGCCTGCACGTCTTGGTTTTTTCTTGGAGTCTTCTTCTTGTTCGCCCACTTGGATGTAGGGACCAAAGCGACCGCTTTTGAGCCAGATGTCTTGATCGGTTTCAGGGTATTTCCCTAGAAGGCGATCGTCCACTTGCTCAGGTCCATTTTTGGAATTGAGTTGGCGTGTGAATTTGCACTTTGGATAGTTGGAACAGCCCACGAAGGCGCCAAAGCGACCCACTTTGAGAGACAGTTCGCCTTCATCACAGCTTGGGCATTGACGCGGCTCTTTCCCGTCGCCTTCATCTGGGAAGACGTGGGCGCCGAGAACTTCGTTCAAACGGTCAAGAACGTGAGTGATCCGTAGTTCTGTCGTGCCGTCTACAGTGGCAGAAAAATCTGTCCAGAACTCACGCAATACATCGCGCCAGTGAAGTTCACCGGCAGAGACTTTGTCGAGCTTTTCTTCGAGGTCAGCGGTGAAGTCGTATTCCACATATTTAGTGAAATAGCTTTCCAAGAATGCGGTGACTAAACGGCCTTTGTCGTCAGGCAAGAAGCGCTTGCCATCCATGTTGACGTAACCGCGGTCGCGGAGAACCGACAGGGTGGACGCATAGGTAGACGGACGGCCAATGCCGAGCTCTTCCATGCGCTTTACCAGCGATGCTTCTGTAAAGCGGGGTGGTGGCTCCGTGAAGTGCTGTTCTGGCTTGAGGTCGCGCACGCCTAATCGATCGCCAGAGGAGACTTTAGGCAAGCGACCGCCTTCGTCGCCGTCATCTGGCTCATCTTTGTCTTCTTGATAGAGTTTTAAGAAGCCATCAAAGGTGAGGACAGAGCCTGAGGCACGCAGGCCAATCTTGCGATCTTCTGAATCGATGTTGATCGTCGTGCGTTCGAGGCGCGCAGATTCCATTTGAGAGGCGAGGGTTCTTTTCCAAACCAATTCATAAAGACGGAATTGGTCTTTTTCCAATAGGCCACGCACGTGCTCTGGAAGTCGTGACAAATCTGTTGGTCGGATCGCTTCGTGGGCTTCTTGTGCGTTCTTGGCTTTGGTTTGGTAGACCCGAGCGGAGGAGGGAAGGTAAGGCTCGCCAAACTCCGCGGTGATGACGTTGCGGGCCTGTGCGATGGCTTCAGGGGCGATTTGAACGCCGTCTGTACGCATATAGGTGATGAGACCGGTTGTCTCCCCGCCAATTTCGATACCTTCATAAAGGCGTTGGGCCACTTGCATTGTACGGCTGGCAGAGAAACCTAGCTTCCGAGACGCTTCTTGTTGAATAGTAGACGTCGTGAACGGTGCATAAGGGTTTCTGCGTGTTGGCTTGCTGTCTACACTGGTAACAGAGAAGCTAGAGGCTTCAATGCGGCCCGTTAGTTCTGTCGCTAGTGCTTCGTTTGGAATGTCGAACTTGGTCAGCTTCGCGCCGTCTACGGAGACAAGGCGTGTGGCAAAGGTTTGTTCTTTGCCCGTGCTGGCAGTTGCCGCAATTGTCCAATATTCCTGCGAAAGGAACTTTTCGATTTCTAATTCGCGTTGGCAAATCAACCGCAAGGCAACTGATTGCACACGACCTGCGGAACGAGCGCCGGGTAATTTGCGCCACAAGACGGGAGAAAGTGTAAAGCCCACAAGATAATCAAGGGCGCGGCGCGCCAGATAGGCATCGATGAGCTCTTGGTCTAGCTCCCGGGGCTTCTCCATTGCATCTAAAATGGATTTCTTGGTGATCGCGTTAAAAACCACGCGCTCAACCGGCATATCCTTGAGGACGCCTTTTTTCTTCAAAACTTCAAGCACGTGCCATGAAATGGCTTCCCCCTCACGGTCGGGGTCAGTCGCTAGAATAAGCTTATCAGCGCCCTTAACGGCTCTGGTTATGTCGTTTAGGCGTTTTTGAGACTGGGCATCTACCTCCCAGATCATCGAAAAATCTTCGTCTGGAAGAACGGACCCATCTTTTGATGGCAGG
>NVSO02000205.1 GCA_002401305.2 Rhodobiaceae bacterium
ATGCGTGTTTCGGTGATTTTGTCTTTTAACACCTGCAATTGCGTAATCTTCATGGGAGGCCCCTTTGGTCAATGTTCAATGCCGGCAGTATGGCGCGGTTAACGCAGGGGTCAATTTCATTTCTTAGTGATCTGATTGTGCAGGAGTGAACACCATTTACGACCAAAACTGGGTTATTCAGGGTTGAAAAGAACACGTTCCCTTAAAAAATCGAAAGGGGTTAAGGGAGCCGAGGACAAAATGGGCAGATTTCAGCAGTTTTTTAGCATTTGGCGGGATAATAAAGGGTAGGAAGCCTAAAACAGGCCTTGGTGCTATTGTTTCTCAAGTGCATGTTGGTATGTTTGCGGAAATGCTGGGTAGAATTTCAGGGTTTAATCCCTAAATTGTGCGGAGAAATGGTCCCTCCGAAGATATCGTCAAAGCCTTTGAGGTTTTGTCGTGTTTTTAAATAGAGGCTATGGGGTGAATGGGACTGCGCTGTGAAAAAATGGAATGTAAATTGATGTATGATTTGGTTCGGATGAGTTCGGCACCTATGAGAAATTTTGCCCGGACACTTATATGCACTTTGGTGTTGCTAGGCTTCGGGACCTCGATGGCCTCCGCGGAAGGGCCAACTCTGGCAGCTCCAACTCCGGCAATTCAAGTGGAAAGCGCTAGTGAGGCTCCAACCAGTGACGCTCTAAATGGTGTGGCGGTGGACGGCATTGAATTGGTTTCAGCCGGAGAGCTTCTCGATGAAGAAGCCCTTGAACGCACCTTGCCGCACAACTTGTCTCCTTTGGGCATGTTTCTGGGCGCTGATATTGTTGTGCAGTTGGTCATCTTGTCCTTGGCATTTGCCTCTTTGTTGACGTGGACAATTTGGGCCACAAAAACCCTGGAAATTTCCCGCGCCAAATCTCGGCTGGCAAAGACTGACGCGAAGATTGCGAAGATGGGGTCATTGGTTGAAGCAGTTGGCGCCATCGGTAAAACCAAAAATGATGTGGCCGACCTCTTGGCAGCAGCTCATTGGGAGGTGCGCCAATCTCTCTCCGATACATTCGATAAAGAAGGGGTGAAAGAACGTCTGGTCTCTCACCTCGAACGCCTTGAAGCGGGCAGCGCACGGCGCATGTCATTTGGGACAGGCGTCTTGGCCACCATTGGCTCTACAGCCCCCTTCGTGGGCTTGTTCGGCACCGTGTGGGGCATTATGAATGCCTTTATTGGCATTTCAGAAGCCCAAACCACCAACCTAGCGGTTGTGGCCCCCGGGATTGCCGAAGCCTTGTTGGCAACCGCAATTGGCTTGATCGCGGCGATTCCAGCAGTGATGATTTACAACCATTTTTCCCGTCAGCTTGGCGCGTACCGTGCTGAATTGAGCGATGTGTCCGCCATTATTTTCCGCTTAGTGTCACGCGATTTGGACCGTGAACGGGCTGACCTGTTCAAAGTTGCGGAGTAAAGACCATGGGTGCTCGGTTAAAATCAAACGACGATGCCTTAGAAGAAATGTCTGAAATCAATGTCACACCGTTCATTGATGTGATGTTGGTGTTGCTCATCATTTTCATGGTGGCAGCCCCTTTGGCCACTGTGGATATTTCCGTAGACCTGCCGTCGAGTCAGGCCCAATCACAGCCTAAGCCGGACAAACCGGTTTACCTGACACTCAAAGCCGATTTGACCTTGGCGTTGGGCGACACCTATATCGACAGCGCACAATTGACAGCAGAATTAGACAAATTGACAAAGAGTAACAAGCAAGAACGTATCTTCTTGCGGGCCGACGAAAGTGTGGACTACGGCGATCTGATGGGCGTAATGAATACGCTGCGCACAGGAGGCTACCTTAAAGTCGCTCTGGTGGGTCTCGACGATTTAGGGGCAAGTAAAGCTCAGCCATGACCAGTCAACCCTCAGACAGTAAGGCACCAGATTCAAGCACGGGGATCGCGAGTTCAGAAGCTGAATCCGCAGGCTCTCCCGTAGGCTTTGGCACGCAAATGAATGTGGTGCTTCCCCCCGCACAGAGCAATGTTGTGGTTTGGGTGGCTGGGTTAGGTGTGGGTATCGCGATACATGTTATTGCTGTCGGTCTCTTTTTCTATGCGACAACAGTGCCGACCCAAGTGCCTGATGCGCCGCCACTGGCGCTCCATATTGATCTAATGCCCGTGCAAACTTCTCCGGTTGAAAAAACAGAAGATCAGCCGTTGGATTTGAAGAAAACTGATTTCGTGCCAACCCCGGTTGAGCCTGAGCCAGAAGAAGTTGAAGAACCAGAGCCAGAGATTAAACCTGAAGTTGTTTTGCCAAAACCGGTGAAGAAGAAAAAGAAGAAGATCGTCAAGAAAGTGACGCTCAAAAAGCCTGTGGAAAAACGTCCACCGGAAAAAGAACGCCGCACAGCCGCCGCACCTGTAAAAGCACCTGAAGTTGAAAGCACAGCAAAACAAATCGGCGTATCTGCTGAGGCACGCGAGGCGAAAGCCAGCTGGCAGGGGCTGATCCGAGGATATTTGGAGCGGAAAAAACGCTATCCGTCTAATGCGCGCCGTCGCCATCAGGAAGGCATTGTCTCTGTATCCTTCTCGGTGGATCGGCAGGGAAACGTGACCCAACTGAGGTTGAAGAAGTCGTCGAGCCATAAGTCGCTTGATAAAGAGATCCTGGCTCTTCTCAAACGAGCGTCTCCCTTACCCGTTCCGCCTGCAGATGTGGAGGGAACGACGTTCCGCTTTGAGCTGCCATTTGCCTTCTACATCAAGAACTAAGCGTTCTTGAGCCTGTAGAATATCCGTCCTTTTCAGTGAAACTATTGCCGTTGCCACGCGCACGCCCATATATCAATTGAGGCAGACGCGAGGGCTTTGCTATGGAAGTAACGTATTTTTACTACTTTGCGCTTGTGCTGTGCTATCTTGAGCGACGGAATTTATAGTAGGTCCCGTAGAACCAAAGTAAGCAACTCGACGTGCTGAGTGCTGCGGGTGCTTTCACCGCATTATGGTAAAAAATTTGGGGTACATTCTCGCGCAGTGGACGGTGGGAGAGTGGGAACATATGAAAATATATATTGGCTGTTTGCTCGCGTGTACTGTGATCAGTGTGGGCGGATGCGCGGTAGGACCTGACTATCAGCGACCCGGATCTTTAACCGACATCTTGGGCGTGTCGGACGGTGTGGCTGATGCCTATATCAGCGATGCCCCAAATGCCATTGCCGGACCAATGCAAAGCATGTCTCGCTGGTGGGAGCGGTTGGATGACCCCGCACTTGGACCGCTGGTCGAGGAAATGCTGTCCAAAAACTACACCCTTGCTGCAGCCTCTGCGCGGGTGATGCAATCTCAAGCACAATTAGAGAGCGCCTTTGGCTCCCGTCTCCCAAGCGTTGCCGTGTCACCTTCCGGCACACGCGCGTTCACGACAGATGCCAGTGGTAATCGACATTACGCAAATTCATTTAGTGCGTCTGGGACGGTCTCATGGCAAGTGGATTTGTTTGGAAAGCTGCAACGCTCCCAAGGGGCCGCAGCTGCCCGCCTGAATGCATCGATCGCATCCCAGGAAGGCCTTGTGCAATCGATGATCGCCCAAGTGGTGCGTAGTCGTGTGGCCATCGCCATTTTGAACGAGCGCCTTAAAGTGGCCCAGACCATTGCCCAAAGCCGCCAACACACGACCCAAAGCGTAGAGCGACGGTATCGCGCTGGCGCAAGAGGGACGGGGGCTGCAGATGTGCATAACGCCCGCCAAAACTACGCCAGCGCTCTGGCCGATATTCCCGATTTGAAATCAAATCTCGCTGTAGCGACCCACGCCTTAGATGTGCTCCTCGCGCGTGTGCCCGGTACAACCAGCACCCAGCTTGATAAGTTTCCTCTTTTGCCGCCGCCCTTAGATGTGCCGACCAACGTGCCAGCAGACTTGTTAGAACGTCGTCCCGATGTGCGCGAAGCTGAGTTTGCCTTGATGGAAGCCACTGAAACTGTAGGCGTGAAAATCGCCGATATGTTGCCCAACCTGACGTTGAGCGGCAATTTGGCGTCCGACGCGGCTAACCTGAGCGATCTATTCAGCGTTGAATCTTTAGCTGGCAGCATTGTCGCCCAAATTACGCAGACCCTCTTTGATGGCGGCGTGAAATGGTCAGCGGTGGATGTGAGCCGGGCGCAGGTCGATGAGAAGGCCGCCAATTATGCCCAAGCCATTTTGGAAGGCATACAGGATGTTGAAGATGCCTTGGTGAGCGAAACCTATGCCGCCCAGCGCGTGGGCTATTTGCGCACTGGGGTGGAAGCCGTGCGTCTCTCTGAGGAAATATCGAACAGCCGATATATCAATGGCCTAGGCTCCTTCCAAAGCTTGCTTGATGTTCAGCGTCAGCGCCAGCGATCCGAGCAAACATTGCTTCTAGAACAACAGGATCAGTGGAATGCCCGCATCGATCTTATGCTGGCTTTAGGCGGTGATTGGCACCAAGCATCCAACCAGACAGAAGACCAAGACGAGAAAACAAACGTCGCCATAAACAGTGCAAAGACACAAGAGGATAAGCAGTAATGGGTATCTTGGATCGTTTTTTCAAACGCG
>NVSO02000206.1 GCA_002401305.2 Rhodobiaceae bacterium
AGTTCCACACGAACAAGTGTACCTGTGACAGAAACAACCCGAACTTGCTGACCCACGGCAGCATCTGGCCCTTCAGCCACCCAAATGGAATCATCCACCTTTACTTTGCCGCGCCCCTGCTCGATCGCTTCCTCAACCACGAGAATACGTCCGACCAAACTAGCGCCCCGTTCATTGAGCAAAGGGTGGTCAGTTTCTGTGGTGTCATTGGCCACCATCCTGCGCGCAAAATAGGCACAGAAGACAGAAAGAACCGCAAATATTGCCAGCTCCCACATCAAGGGAAGGTCGAAGGCAAAATCAATGATACCGACGAGGACCGCAGCCCCCGCAAACCAGATGAGAAACACCCCGGGTATGATCAACTCTAGCGTCGCCAAAACAATAGCAACAATCCACCAAAGCCAGTCTCCGAGTTCAGCAATCATATTTTCCATCATTAACTCCTTTGACTAGTGCGTGGAACAGACCCCCCACCGGAAGGTCGCGTATCGTCCCCATCTTTTGAGGCAAACGTTTCACGCGCAATTTCGCCAATCCCCGCAAGAGCTCCAATAACGCTAGAGGCTTCTAGCGGCATCAAAATCAATTTCTGATTGGGGGCTGTCGCAATATCTTTCAGGGCGCTAACATATTTGTCTGCCACGAAGTAATTGATGGCCTGAACATTCCCGTTTGAAATCGCGTCCGAGACAAGCCGTGTTGCTTCTGCTTCCGCAGCCGCTTCACGCTCACGCGCTTCTGCATCTCTAAAGGCTGCTTCACGGCGGCCTTCAGCCTGCAATACAGCAGCTCGTTTGTTACCTTCTGCCGACAAAATAGCTGACTGGCGCTCACCTTCGGCTTCCAAAATAGTCGCCCGTTTATCACGTTCAGCTTTCATCTGACGGCCCATGGCTTCAACAAGGTCGCGCGGTGGATTGATATCTTTAATCTCAATACGCGTCACCTTCACGCCCCACGGGCGTGTTGCCTCATCCACAACAACGAGAAGCTTTTTGTTGATGTCATCACGTTTAGACAGCAATTCATCCAAGGACATAGACCCCATAACGGTCCGTGTATTGGTCATCGTGAGGTTGAGGATCGCATACTCGAGATCATTCACTTCATAGCTCGACAAAGCCGCATCCAGCACTTGAAAGAAGACAACACCATCTGCCGTGACCATCGCATTATCGCTGGTAATTACCTCTTGGCTTGGAACATCAAGCACACGTTCTTTCATGCTGACCTTATTATCGACCCTCTCAATAAAGGGAGTAATGATCGCAAGCCCTGGCTTAAGCGTTTTGGTATATTTGCCAAAACGCGCCACTGTATAATTGGCCCCCTGAGGTACCGTCACGACGGCTTTGACCAAGAAGACAAGGGCCAACACCACCAAAATAATGACAAAATACATAACCGGCATAAGTAGCTCCTTCTATCCGCATTAATAGTTATCTCTAAAACTCATATAGTAATATGGGAAATGATTGCGGCAAAACCAAGGAAAACTTGAGGGCCAGAGGGAAACTTTCGGCCAAAACGGGGAAATTCAAACCAAATAGAATGGGGTAAGGCGCCGTCTTTAAACACGCGCCTTACCCCATTCTATCGCTCAAAATCCGAAAGCCCTATTTCCAAGGCTCCACTAAAATTTTGGCATGTACATCTGGACTGGCCAGCGCTTTAAATGCCTCCTTCACACCTTCCACAGGCACCTTCCCCGTGATCATCGGAGCCACATCAATCATGCCCTCCCCCAGGTGATGAAGCGTCTGTGCAAATTCCTCAGGCGAATAGCCCAAGACAAAGTGCAAATTGAGTTGCTTCATAATCGCGAAAAATGGCTCGAAACTATCTGTTTCCATGCACACGCCCACAACAATAATGCGAGCATCCTTCGGCGCCCCCTCAAGCATTTGTTGAACGATCCCGGGAATGCCAACGCATTCAAATATAACGCCCGGACGCAGCTTAGCGCCCATGCCCAGCATCGTCATGAGGCTCGTCGGATCAAACCCCTCAGGGGTCGCCTCATCAAGCCATGTCGCGTAAGGAGAGATCTTAGCGGGGTCAATAATAATGTCAGCCCCCATCTTTTTGGCCAACTCTCTGCGGGCCGGTGAGAAATCTGCCGCAATAATCGGTCCAACGCCTTTAATTTTCAGCCCTGCAATAACCGCCAAGCCAACAGGCCCGCACCCAATCACCAAAGGCAGATCATCGTCTTGCAACGAGGCCTTTTCAACCGCGTGCCAACCAACTGCCATCGGCTCGGTCAAGGTTGCATGATCTGTCGCCAGCCCATTGGGCACTTCCAACAACAACATCTCATTGAGCGCCATGCGCTCGGCAAACCCACCCGCAGCATCATTGGAATAACCCAGCGTATTTATGCCTGTTTCTGTGACAGAGATCGGCATTGAGCAAACCCGTGTCCCAACCGCAAATTTCTTCTCCGTGCCAGGTCCGTGCTCCAAAATTTCTGCGCAAAACTCATGCCCAAAAACCACATCACGTTTGAGATCCATAACAGGCGCTTGCGGCGCAACCCGCTTTGTCATGCTCACCATGCGCTCACCGTGGTGAAACGCATGCAAATCCGATCCGCAAATACCGCACGCTAACGTCTTCACCAATACCTGACCATTGATCACTGTTGGCTCTGGAACCTGATCAACCACCAAATCGCCGTCGCGAAATACTGCCGCTTTCATTCTGTCTCTCCCTGACTTAAGTGCACTTGAGTACATCCATATTATTGAGTGCACTTATTGAACCAGAAGGGCCCCATTGCGGCAAGGATTAACTATCCACGACAACTCCCATTGCTACCCCATACAAGCTTTGCTATGCACTTTCCCAAAGGGCCTTGGTCCTTTCGGGGACTTTCAAAGATTCCAATCAAGCTTGCCGCCCGCGCGTCCCTCAACACGCACGGCGCGCGATGGCGCGGAATAGTCGAATGTTCACCGCCATTTATCGCGCAAAGCAGGACCACTGATGATGAAGACCTCCCTAACCATCCTCGCAACCACCCTCATGTTGGCAACGCCTCTTAGCGCGCACGCTCAAACGATCCAGTTGAGTAATGGCGACCGCCTCACCGGCGAGATCGTCTCTCAAACAGCAGAATTCATTGAATTCAAAACCGACTTTGGCACGTTCACTCTTCCCACCACAAAGATCGTCCCAACCGCCGTCGAAACACCGGCCGCCGACCTATCAGCGGCATTGGCACCGGCGACCGACGCACCTGAGGAACCCGGCTTGTGGAATGCGAAATGGAGCGGCATCGCCAATGTCGGCGGTGACGTAACCAGCGGCAACAGCCAAACCAATGCGCTTTACGCTGACGCTGAAGTTACCGCACGCTGGGAGCAACATCGTGCCAAATTCAGCATGGACTACTATTGGGAAGAAGAGGGCGAAGTCGTCATCGACAATCGGTCAATCGCGGGTGAGCACAATTTTTTCTTTGCGCCGAAATGGTTCTACTATTCCCGTGCCGCCTTTAAACAAGATGAGATTGCCAGTCTTAATCTTCGGAGCAACTTAGGTGCAGGTTTCGGGTATCAAATATTTGAAACAGATGAACAAATTCTCGACGTAAATTTCGGACCGTCCTGGCTGTACCACGACTATGCAACCGACGAGAACACCAGCGCACCAGCCGCCAACTGGTCACTCAATTACGACCAAGTCATGTGGGAAAGCGCCTTTGCCATCTTCCACAACCACCAATTGATAGTGCCCCTTGATCAGGCAAATGCATTCATCATCGAAAGTGAAACGGGAGTGCGCGTTCCTCTCCATGCAGGCCTTGTGGCCACGGGGGAGATCGATTTTGACTGGAGCAATGAGCCCGCAAGCCGCGCGACTGAGGAAGACATCACCTATTCGCTCAAGCTGGGATATGAGTGGTAAGGCCCAACACATCTAGGCCTCACCTTCTCAAATATCGGGGGGGCCTACGCGGCCCATCCTTGCAACTTGGCGAGCTCTTCGCGCACCCGTTCTGGGCCACCCAAGATCTGACGATTGACGCCAATCCGTTTGAACCAATAGTGCAGACCTAACAGGTCGGTAAAGCCCATGCCGCCGTGCACTTCTGTTGACGTACGCGCCACAAAGCGTCCGACTTCAGAAAGGTGGGACTTGGCATGGCCTGCCGTGAGGCGGGCATCATCTGGCAAGGCATCTTGAGCATACGCGGCATACCAAATCAATGACCGGCAAGGTTCAAGCTCTGCGGCCATCTCAGCACACATATGCTTCACCGACTGGAACGATCCAATGACGCGGTTGAACTGTTTACGTTCCTTGGCATAAGCCACCGCTTTATCAATCATTGCCCAACCAGCACCTAATGTGTCGGCCGCGTAAAGAACACGCCCGGCATCAATCAAAGACGCCAGCACATCTTCGCCGCCGTCCAGTGGTTGCGACACAACTTTTGTGAGGCGTATCTCGCTTAAACTACGTGTGCGATCAATAGAGGTCAGCGCAATTGTCTCAACGCCCTCAGCACCCGCTTCAATAAGGTGCAATCCGCCTTGAGTATCGGCAACGACAAAAATATCTGCCATGCCGCCATCAATTACAAACAGGCTGCGCCCTGAAAGACGGTCCCCCTCAGCTGTAATCCCAGCATCCTCGCGTGCACCCGTATGCTCCGACAACGCAACGCCGACACGAATGGCTCCCGTCGCAATCTTCGGCAACCACGCTTCTTTCAACGCGTCTGACCCACCGCGTGCAATCGCCAAAGGCCCCAGAACACAAGCCCCGATGAAAGGTACGGCCGCAACATGGCGACCCATAACTTCACTCACCAAAGCAGCTTCCAGCATACCAAACGCCATGCCGCCATAAGCTTCCGGCACCATCATGCTTGGTACACCCAAGTCAATCAGTCCGCTCCAAACATCGTCCGCCTGAAGGCCGCTCTTTTCAGCGACACCCCGCACAACGTCCAATGAGCAAGCCGTTTCTAAGTAGCGGCCAACGCTGTCTTGCAGCATTTTTTGTTCTTCTGATAATGCAAATTCCATGACCGTCTCCTATGCGCTTTTCGCGGCATCTGCTGGCGCAGGTTTTACCGGTTTAGGTTCACGTGGCATATCCAGCCCGCGCTCCGAAATAATGTTCTTCTGAATTTGGGCGGTACCCCCGCCAATGATCAAACCCAGATCAAACATATAGCGCCATTGCCATTTACCACGGCTCCGCTCCATCGGGCTGCCATCATACAGCACACCAATTTCGCCCATCGCATCAATCGCTAAGGCGGCAAGGTCATGATTGAGGTCACAGCCTTGCAACTTCACGATAAGCCCCGCAACACCCGTGCTCTCTTTTTTCACCCGTGCTGTGAGCAACCGCATACCGTGGTACTGCATTGTCAAAACGCGAGACTGAAGCTTCACAAGCCGGTCACGCAAGAACGGATTGTCCATCAAGCGTTCACCGTCGACGGTCTCTTCCATCATCATTTGGGTGATTTCTGCCAACCGAGAACCAGCCGCATTTGGATCACCCAACATGCCCCGTTCATGACCCAAGGTCGCATTCGCAACAAACCAACCCTGCCCACGCTCACCAATAATTTGGTTTTGAGGCACACGCACATCGGTGAAGAAAACTTCGTTAAATTCAGCATTCCCCGTCATCGTCACCAACGGACGCACTTCAATGCCCGGCGTATCCATCGGGAAAATCAGATAGCTAATGCCTTTGTGCTTTGGCGCGTCAGGCTCTGTGCGTACCAAGCAAAACATCATATCGGCAGACTTGGCAGTGGAGGTCCAAATCTTCTGACCATTGACCAGAAAATCGTCCCCGTCCTCCGTGCCTTTGGTTTGCAGGGAGGCCAAATCAGACCCAGACCCTGGCTCAGAATACCCTTGGCACCACACAATATCACCGTTCAGCGTCGGGCGGATCCACTTCTGCTTTTGCTCTTCTGTCCCAAGCTCAAGCAGCGTTGGCACAAACATCGAAACACCCTGATTGGCAATACCGCCGGGCATTTGTGCCGCTGTAAATTCCTCAGAAATAATACGAGATTTTAGAATGTCAGGCTCAGCACCATACCCACCATATTCCTTTGGAATGGTACGTGCCGCATAGCCATGCTCAATCAACAGCTTCTGCCAATGAATGGTTTCAGCAGCAGGTCGCCCTGTGCCACCAATGCCGCGTGGTGCTTGGTCCTTAAAATCTATAAGGAATTTCTGCACCTCTGCCCGGAACGCTTCATACTCCGGTCCATAGCTCAAATCCATCGCATACCTCCTAAAAGTCACTTTTCTCACTGCGGAGAATTGCGAACAGTTAGGCACACGAACTAATGACTTTCAAGCGAGAAACGTCTGCAGGGCGGGGGCATTCAAAAAGGTGAAGCAGTCGTTACGTAAACTAAGCAACTGAAGGTTTTTCCAGCAAAATGGGGTCATCATTTTCCAAGAGAGGCGAGGGCTTTACGTCTGGAATAAGACCTCCTTTAGCACGCACTAAGAAGACGGCGAACTCGTCGGCAGGCATGGGGCGCCCGAAGTAATATCCTTGGGCTTCATCGCAGCCCATCGCCCGCAACAGGTCGAGGTGCAAGCGGGTTTCAACGCCCTCCGCAACCACTTTCACACCCAGACTACGCGCTAAGTCGATCACAAGACGCGGGATCGCTTGGCCATCAAGATCAGACGTCATATCCCGAATGAAGGACCGGTCGATTTTCAAACACTTCACCGGGAAGCGTTTCAAGTAGGCAAGGGATGAATAGCCAGTCCCAAAGTCATCAATCCCAATACCAACGCCTAAGCTACGCAGACGGCGCAAGGTGCCGATGACAGCTTCCACATCATGCATCACCATGCTTTCGGTCACTTCAATTTCCAAGAATTGAGGGGACAGACGGCTTTGAATAAGTGTGTTCGCAATCAGGTCGCTCAAATCACGGCGGCGCAAATCCAACGCCGACACATTTACCGCAACAGAGATCTTAGGAAGGCCTTCGTCTTGCCAAGTTCGGTTCTGCTGGCAAGCTTCGCGAATAACCCAACGACTAATCTCAACAATCAAACCATTTTGTTCAGCGATTGGAATAAACATATCTGGGGGCACCAAGCCACGTTCAGGGTGGTTCCACCGCAGCAATGCCTCAGCGCCCCGTACCATGCCTGTCTTCATGTCAACCTTAGGCTGATAGTAAAGTTCAAACTGCTCTTTCTGGAGCGCGATACGCAGGTCCCGTTCAATCGCATTGCGTTCAATCGCCCGCAGCTGCAGCTCATGGCGGAACAATTGAATGTTTCCACGCCCTTCAGCCTTAGCTCGGTAGAGCGCCAAATCAGCATTCTTCATCAAGGTCTCTGCATCCCGCCCATCGTGAGGGAAGACGGTGATACCAATGCTGACACCGGGATGAATTTCAGTGCGACCAATGGTGCGCGGACACGACAGCGCTTCCAAAATCCGCTGAGCCAACGCCACAACAGTTTCCACACGCTCAACAGGGTCGACAATCAACGCAAATTCATCAGCGCTCAATCGCGCCACTGTATCGGTTTTCCGGGAATTAGCTTTGAGCTCTTGGCCCACAAGACGTAGCAACTCATCGCCCATCTCATGGCCCAACATGTCATTGATGCCTTTGAAATTATCTAAGTTCAAAACAACCAGCGCAACACGGTGTGAATTCTCGTCACCCGATTCCAGCGCTTGGCTCAGCCGTTTTTTAAAGTGGTTTCTGTTACCAAGCCCGGTCAAGCTGTCGGTCATGGCCAGCGTACGCAATTGTTCATTGCTTTCGCTCGTTTCTTTCAAAGCCCCAACGACCGCACGAGCGACCTCACCAAATTCATCGCTGCGCGCCACCAAAGCACCTTCCGCACCCTCATGGAGAAGAGCCGATCCAGTAAAGTCTTTGAGCAAGCCAATGGGACGCAAAACAAGCCGGTGCACGCCCCATGCAGCGCTGGCAACCCATGCCATGACACCGAAGACAAGACCAAGCTGTTCGAGAATAGAAAGAGACGCCGTGCTGCCGAGCCGACCCTCAAGACTGCCACTCCACATCCAGGCAAGCAGCAGCCCCCCTATGGCCCCAAGGAGACCAAGGTAGACGAATACCTTTTGGCGAAGAGTTTGTAGTCGCAGGGAAAGTAAAAGACGGTTCATCATCGCAAACGCCTCCCCTTCGACTGAGCGATCGGCTGGACTGCAAAATCAGAACCCCACACCGCGGCGCAGAAAAACTGTCCACCAGGCGGGAATTTTACAAAATGTTCAGTTGGTATTTCCAACATCACAAACTCACTGACCACAAACTAAACGCAATAGGAATTTACTCCGTTCAGCCTGCAACTTGTGCCTCCAAGCGCTAACAAGTCGTTACCGAATGGACAAACCACAGAGCTCTCAAAGTTGAGGTTAAGAGAAGGTAAATTGAGCTCTCAATACGAGGGTAAAGTGTTCGTTTTTGAAACAAAGTGGACACTTCTTGTGCAAAACAGGGATATTGAATGGGCCGTTATGAGTTGCATTCAATGACGGACTTTCAATCATATCGTGTGCAAAAACATTCGGGGACATTTATCGACGGAGAGAATCCTTCAATGAAGGCCATCTCAACCCGAACCAGAAACAAAAACGGCGCCTTCTTAAAGAAGACGCCGTCCTTGTAATCACCATAATAGCCGACGATTAATCAGCTGCGGCAAAGCCCATAACAGCTTTTACTTCGAGGAATTCTTCAAAACCGAATTCGCCCCATTCGCGGCCATTGCCTGACTGCTTGTAGCCACCAAATGGTGCGCCGAAGTCAGGGCCAGCACCATTAAGGTGCACGTTGCCGGTACGCAGTTGAGACGCGACTTCACGCACGCGCTCCAAATCGCCACCGAAGACATAGCCCGACAAACCATAAACAGTGTCATTGGCAATATCGATCGCTTCAGCTTCAGTTTTGTAAGGCATGATTGCCAATACAGGACCAAAGATCTCTTCGCGGGCAACTGTCATGTCATTTGTGACGTTGGCAAAGATTGTTGGACGAACATAATAGCCTTTGTTCAATCCTTCAGGACGACCAGTACCGCCGGTCACAAGCTCTGTGCCCTCGTCGATACCTTTTTGGATGAGGCCTTGGATTTTGTTGAACTGAACATCACTCACAACAGGACCCAAACGACTATCAGCTTCCTTCGGATCGCCCACTTTCAGGCCTTCCGCAGTCGCTTTTGCAATCGCAACAGCTTCATCATGACGTGCAACAGGCACAAGCATGCGTGTTGGCGCATTACAAGATTGACCTGAATTGTTCATCACGCTTGCAACACCGCCAGCGATGGCTTTGTTGAAGTCAGCATCTTCCAAGATGATGTTGGCTGATTTGCCGCCAAGTTCTTGGGAAACACGTTTCACAGTTTCAGCAGATGCTTTAGCAACCGCGATGCCTGCACGGCTAGAACCAGTGAAGGACATCATATCAATGTCAGGATGCGCACTCATCGCTTCCCCAACAGATAGACCGTCGCCATCCACCAAGTTGAAGACACCAGCAGGAACGCCGGCTTCATCAAAGATTTCAGCCAACAAGTGTGCATTGATCGGTGCAACTTCAGAAGGCTTAAGGATCATCGTACAGCCAACAGCCAGAGCCGGAGCAACTTTACAAACGATCTGATTTACAGGCCAGTTCCAAGGAGTGATGAAACCACACACACCAACAGGCTCACGCACCAAACGAGTGGCACCTTTGTCAGATTCAAATTCGTATGATTTCAGAATTTCCAACGCAGTGCTGAAATGACCCAAGCCAGTAGCCGCTTGAGCTGCTTTGGAGAGCCACAACGGCGCACCCATTTCTTCAGAAATAGTGTTGGTGATATCTTCATAGCGGGTTTGATAAACCGCGATGATTTTTTCCAACAGCGCAATACGCTCTTCGCGAGATGTGCGAGAGAAAGTTTTGAACGCTTCGTTCGCAGCGCTTACTGCTTTATCAACATCAGCTTTGCTACCCATAGAAATGGTCGCAAAAGCTTCTTCAGTTGCTGGGTTGATGACGTCCAATGTTTTTGGCGTCACAGGGCTAACCCACTTACCGTTGATATAGAACTTTGTGTAGTCCTTCATAACTTCCTCCATTCGGCCTTCCTGTTCCCCGTGCCCTCCCATTTTGGTGGGCTTAAAAGGGATGTTGCTTTCACAACCTAGATTCGAGCCAGTGATAATAATCTGGGCAAAAAATGGCACAGACCTCCTACTCAGGTCCAGCCAAATAGCTCTCAATTTCAGACATTTCCGCCCTTGAAGGTCGCCCTAACACCCCCCAAGGCGGGCAAACCTAGGCCTCAAGCCGTTTTGCAAACCGCTTTGGCAGAAGGGCAGGAAGTGATTTAAAGAAGGAGGAATAGAGAACCGGGACAAATCCAAGCGTAAATACCGTTCCGATAGCCAGCCCAAATATAATCACAATGGTCATGGAGAACCAAAGCTCGCCGCCAAACAACATCAGCGGGAAGAGCCCAAGAATCGTGGTCAGCGTGGTCATGATAATCGGTCGGGCCCGCGCCATTGCAGCCGCAATCACCGCTTCATCTATACCCTGCCCCAACTTGCGCTCTTCATCCACTCGGTCGATCAGCACAATCCCATTGTTAATGATCACCCCCGCCAAGCTGAGAAGTCCCAGCATGCCAATGAAGTCGAGAAAGGCACCGGTCAGCAATAATCCAGCACTCGCGCCAATCAAAACCAAAGGAATGGTCAAAACGACAATGAGGGGACGGCGATAAGAGTTAAATTGCCAAACCAGAATAATGCCAATCAAAGCCAAACAATGTGGCAAATATTGAAACAAAGCAGAATTAGCGTCTCCAGAAGACTCCAGCTCCCCCCCTAATTGCATCCGATAACCAAATGGCAACTCAAGGGCATCAATTTGGGGCTGAATAAGCGCATAGAACTCCGATGCTTGAAGGCTCGGGTCACGGCCAGAAATTTTCATGGCCCGCTCTTGATCAAATCGTTGGATCAAATAGGGCTCAACTTCCCCGCCGATATCAGCGATTTGTACTATGGGAACACCCACCCCACGTTGCGCCGAAAAGACAGTGATCGAGCGCAGCATATCCAACGCACCCCGTGTGCCCTCATCCGCCCGCACCATGACCGGAATAACAGTGTCCCCTTCACGGTAATTAGTGGCCACCAGCCCATCAAAATAGGCTGAAAGAGCATTCGCGACTTCTTCACTGGTCACCCCGGCACGGCGCGCCCTGTCTTGATCAATTTCAACCTTCACTTTGAAAACCGGATTATCCCAGTCTGACCGCAATCCCTCAACACCCGGCACAGTGCGATAGATGGCTTCCACTTTGGCACCAATTCTCTGAATCTCCTGAATCGACGGTCCAAGAACCCGAATTTCTACGTTACCCGGTGAGGACGGACCCAAGAATAATTTCTCGACCCGCGCCCAAGCATCGGGAACCTCAGAAATAAAGTACTCATTGATGCGAGCCATCATCGGCGCCACATCGTCAAAGCTCTCAAGATTGATGAGCGCAAAGGCTTTATGGGGAAAGGCGTCGAGTGGAGACAGGGCCAAGAAGAACCGAGGACCGCCGTCACCGACGTAGATAACTTGATTTGCAACGGTTGGATTCAGATCTTCATCCATCAGCCAATCAGAGAAATTGTTAGACACACGGTAGGTCTCGCTCACATCTGTTCCCGCTGGCATGTCGATGTAAACCAACACTTGCGCACGATCAGATTCGGGCATCAATCGACTGGTGACAAATCCCATTCCATAAATGGACAGAGCAAACACGCCCAGAACACAGCCCACAAAAATGGATTTATGAGACAAAATAAGCGTCAAAATCCGGCGGTAAACGGTATAGAGGCGGCCTTCGTAAAGACGAGCCTCCACAGCTTTCAACGTAGCCCCGGGCGCCAGCGGTGTTTCTTTCAGAAACCAATAACAAAGCGCTGGCGTAACCGCGATGGATAGAAACCACGACGACAGCAACGCCAGTATCATGACTTGGCTCAAAGACCGAACAAACTCCCCCACAACATTTTCCGCCAGATAAAGCGGCAAAAAGGCGAAAATGGTCGTGAGTGAAGACGTTAGAAGAGGCATGCCAAGCTCAGCGGGAGCCGCTAAACACGCCTCCAGCCGGTCTGCACCAGAATCCAAGCGACGCTTGATATTCTCAGCCACAACAATGGCATTGTCCACCAAGAGGCCCAAGGCAATCACGATCGCTGCAATTGATATCCGGTGCAGCGGAATAGACCAAACCATCATGCCGATCAAAACCGCCAAAATCGTCAGAGGAACAATTGATCCCACGATCACACCCGTCCGGAGCCCCAAAAACAAAATCACAACCACAAGAACCGTCGCAATGGTTTGCAGCAGGTTGGTCGTCGCATCTTCAATGGACTTCTCAACGAAGGGAGGTTGATAGGTAGATAAATCTAACGACACACCAAGTGGTAATTCATGGCGCCACATCTCCACAGCGCTCAGCAGTTCGGTGGAAAAATCTGAGATGTTTATGCCATCGGACTTAGAGACAGCCAAAACGATCGCTGGCTTACCATCAAAGAGAACCGGCTTCTTAAGCGGGTCCACATACCCGCGTGTAATGTCAAAAATATCCCGCAGGTAGATCAATCCACCATCAGGTATATCGAGTGGCACATTGCGGATTTGCTCAACCGTCTCGAAGTTACCCGAAGGCTCAATCGGAATTTGGATGCCATCCGCAAGAATTGTCCCGCCCGGTAGAATAATATTTTGCCCCGTAAGAGCCGCAATGACGTTGGCCGGAGCAATACCAAGTTGGTTGAGAACCTCAGGTTGGGTTTGCAACCAAATCCGCTCTTCTTGCACACCGAAAAGATCCACTTGGCTCACCAGCGAAAGGCTGCCAATCCGGTCGCGTAAAAACCGCGCAATCTTGCGCAGCTCCGCCATAGAATAGTCAGCCCCCGTCAATGCGAAAGTCGCCGACGCAACCACCCCTTGGGCATCATCGACAAAAGGACCCGAAGTTCCATCTGGCAAGCTGCCTTTTAGATCCGCCATTTTATTGCGCAAAGTGGTCCAAATAGGATCAAGGTCAAAATACCGGTCATGCAAGCTAACCGTTACAATCGAAAAGCCCGTCATGGATTTGGAGGAAATTTCCTTTACCTCCTCCATCTCTTTGACAGCTTCTTCAATTGGCTTGGTAATCAGCTGTTCAACACGCTCCGCCGACATGCCGGGGAAACTTGCCGTCACCCCCGCCACGCGGATCGTAATCTCGGG
The DNA here is from genome assembly GCA_002401305.2 of Rhodobiaceae bacterium. GTDB lineage: Bacteria > Pseudomonadota > Alphaproteobacteria > Parvibaculales > Parvibaculaceae > NORP139. The sequence continues at coordinate 13,325 of NVSO02000206.1, forward strand.
GTCTTCCTGACTGGGAAGTGACATATAGACACCCAGTCCTGCAAAAATGATTGCAACCAAAACAAACACAGTGAACCGCCCATTGGCGATCGCATATTGAGCCAAAGACCCCATCATTCCGACCTCGCTCAATAATCACCGGTCCACAAGCGGACCTTTTTACCGTCATAAAGTTGAGAAACTGCAGCCGTGATGATCTGGTCACCCGGTGCCAGACCTTCGTAAACTTCTAGGCTGTTTCCACGAATATCTCCCACGACAACCATTTTCTTTAAAACAGTGCCGCTCGCTTC
>NVSO02000207.1 GCA_002401305.2 Rhodobiaceae bacterium
GAGAGCCAACTGTTGCACCTTCGGCATTCTCATCTACTGAGAGATTATCAAGCGCAATATCGGTCGGCGCTTCGTTCACGTCACCGACAGAGATTTCGAATGTCTCAGAGGTCGCAAGGCCGCCGGAATCGGTTGCGGTGACCGTCACAGAAACGGAATCTGCTTCCTCGTGATTGAGCGAGATACCATCTTTGAGCTTGAGGTCGCCATCGACAACTTCAAAGCGATCATCGGAGACTGCGTAAGTTGCGGTGTCGCCTGCGTCCACATCCGTCGTAGTCAGAGAGCCAATGGTTGCACCCTCAGCATTCTCATCAACTGAGAGGTTATCCAAAGCAATGTCGGTTGGGGCTTCGTTTACATCGCCGACTGAGATCTCGAAGGTCTCGGAGGTCGCAAGGCCGCCAGAGTCAGTCGCGGTAACTGTCACAGAAACGGAGTCTGCTTCTTCGTGATTGAGCGAGACGCCATCTTTGAGCTTGAGGTCGCCATCAACCACTTCGAAGCGATCGTCGGAGACAGTGTAAGTTGCGGTATCGCCTGCATCAACGTCCGTTGTTGTCAGAGAGCCGACAGTTGCGCCTTCAGCGTTCTCATCTACTGAGAGGTTGTCCAGAGCAATATCGGTCGGCGCTTCGTTCACGTCACCGACAGAGATTTCGAATGTCTCAGAAGTCGTAAGGCCACCTGAGTCGGTCGCAGTAACTGTCACAGAAACAGAGTCCGCTTCTTCGTGATTGAGCGAGACGCCATCTTTGAGCTTAAGGTCGCCGTCGACAACCTCGAAGCGATCATCGGAGACAGTGTAAGTTGCGGTATCGCCTGCATCAACGTCCGTCGTGCTCAGAGAGCCGACTGTTGCGCCTTCAGCATTCTCATCAACGCTCAAATTATCCAAAGCGATTTCAGTCGGGGCTTCGTTTTCATCGCCGACTGAGATCTCGAAGGTCTCGGAGGTCGCAAGACCACCGGAATCGGTCGCGGTGACTGTCACAGAGAGAGACGTTGCATCATCATGGCTTAACGAGACGCCGTCTTTTAGTTTAAGGTCACCGTCGACAACTTCGAAGCGGTCATCGGAAACTGTGTAAGTTGCGGTATCTCCCACATCGGGATCAGTGGTCGAAAGCGTACCAATTGTGGCGCCCTCAGCATTCTCATCAACTGAGAGATTATCCAATGCGATATCGGTCGGGGTTTCATTCACATCACCGACTGAGATCTCGAAAGTCTCGGATGTCGTAAGCCCACCGGAGTCGGTTGCCGTGACGGTTACAGAAACAGAATCCGCTTCTTCGTGATTGAGAGACACACCATCTTTGAGCTTGAGGTCGCCATCGACAACTTCGAAGCGGTCATCGGAGACAGTATAAGTTGCGGTATCGCCTGCATCAACATCCGTCGTGCTCAGAGAGCCGACTGTTGCGCCTTCAGCATTCTCATCAACGCTCAAATTATCCAAAGCGATATCGGTTGGGGCTTCATTCACATCACTGACCGAGATCTCGAAGGTCTCAGAGGTCGCAAGACCACCAGAGTCCGTGGCCGTGACTGTCACAGAAACAGAGTCCGCTTCTTCGTGATTGAGAGACATGCCCTTTTTGAGTTTGAGGTCGCCGTCGACAACTTCGAAACGATCGTCTGAAACTGTGTAGGTTGCGGTGTCGCCCGCATCTGGGTCGGTTGTCGTTAAAGTACCAATTGTGGCGCCGTCTGCATTTTCATCTACAGAGAGATTGTCCAATGCGATGTCCGTTGGCGCTTCGTTCACGTCAACAGGTGTCGTCGGTTGGCTTGCGGCTTCAAATGCTGGGGGTTGATTACTTTGAACGGCTCCCCGTGCCGCAGAAGCTGGGTTGGTTGTATTCTCTGAGTTTTGAGGTGCAGGGGCCCCTTGATGCGTTGCATTGCTTTCTGGATTGGACAACGCAAAGTTTACGCCTACGCCTGTTCCTTCAAGAGCGGAGTGCTCGCTTGACCCCTCTCCCAAACCTTCTTCAGCTGAAGGTGTATATTCGTTGGCGCCAGAAGAAGCGGCATTCGCGACCCTCTCTGGCTCAATGTCGCCTTGGGTATTGCCGTCACGCGGGAGAAGGTCTTCCTTGAGGAAATCCGTTGCTTGCTCTGAACCTAAGTGGACGTTGGCGAGCGTCACTTCGTCTGAACTGCCGCCGACGTCGCTGGTATCCACCTCCACCGTTTCAGCCGGGCGTTTGGACCGCACTGCTTCGGTGAGCGCGAGCGCTTCCTCAGGACTTTGGCCCGGATTACCATTCTGACCTGCAGGTGGCACCGTTGCTTTAGCTGCGTCATTGTTCTCTGGAATATCAGACATCGCCGTTCTCACCCCGAACACCGTCGAATACGCGATGCTCTCACTGAAATTGATTTAATTTGAACTTTTACCCAAGGTCTTCCCACTTCCAGCCAGTTTTCACCCAATCCTCTTAAGGCCGCGTAAGGAAAGGTGGTTAACAACCCGACACCACCCCATAAGAGAGTTATCCCTCACCAAAAGCGTAAGAAATTTTGGATTTAGTTAAACTTTGAATGCCCAAAACCGATCAAATTTAACTAAAATTCAACCCATCTGGCCGCATTTTAACTCTCAGGAAACCATGAACGTAGGTCTAACAGGTTGGACTTGCGGCTTTGTGCTTACACAATCGGGTCGAGAGCCATGCGCGTGCATACCAAAACGAATGGGCAGGAAACTTCTTCTGAGAAGAAAGTGCTAGATAATAGCCAGCAACGGTTTGCGGGGGGCTTTCTGGATCGGTTTTCCATCCTGCCGACAAGTACAATGGCGTCTGCAGCCTTTCGGGAAAAACTGCCCTTCGCCCTCTATGTCGGTTCTTTGATTATTAATGTATTGGCGTTGGCCCTGCCGCTTGCACTGCTTCAAATTTACGACCGCATTATTCCCAACGAAGCATTGGATACGTTGAGCATTCTGATGGGCGGGTTGGTGATTGCTCTGTTGATTGATGGTGTTTTTAAAGCGGCTCGCGCGCATCTAGTCGCGTGGCATGCCGCTCGTATGGAACACAAACTCAATGTTGCTGCGGTAGACTGTATTCTGCAAACCCCTGCGAGCGCCTTGGAAGAACAAGAGGCGGGCGCAGTGATGGATCAGATCAATGCTGTGCAAACTTTACGCGAATTCGAAGGCGGGCAGTCGCGGCTGCTGATTCTGGATTTGCCATTTGTCCTCATGTTCCTTGGTCTTGTTTGGGTGATCGGGGGACCCATTGTTGCGGTGCCTATCATTATGTTTGGCCTGCTGGCCATTGCCACGCTCATCACAGGCAAAGCACAGCGCGCCGTTTTAAAAGACCGAGCGCAGCTAGATGACCGGCGCTATAGCTTTGTCATTGAAACCCTCACCGGCATTCACTCCATCAAAGCCATGTCGATGGAACCACAAATGCAACGTCGATATGACCGGCTGCTCGCTTCTGCAGCAGAGGTGAGCTATCGCACAATCTCCCTGGGCGGTGTTGCCCAGGCCTTTGGCAATAGCTTCTCCTCCCTCAC
>NVSO02000208.1 GCA_002401305.2 Rhodobiaceae bacterium
CGTTGACGGCGAAAAAGAGTGTTTCGCCGTTAAACATCGCAAATTGGAGATTATTATATTTCAGTGTGCGCAGGCCAAATAGCCGCCCTTTGCTGATCTCGCCCAGCGGACTTAGGATGTCTTGGAGATAGTCTAGATATTCGTCTGACATGGGGCCTCGTCCTTTGGCAGTTTTACGCGCTCAGTGTGACCCAAAAGACTGTCACTTGTCGAGCCGGGTGGGGACTGCTATGAGGGCTTATTCTTTGATCGTGAGGAGCGTGGACATGACTGCAAAAACCAATGCGGGAAATTTCTTTGAAGACTTTAAGGTTGGCCAAGTGCTGCCTCACGCGACGCCGCGTACGGTCTCTACTGGGGATGTCGCGCTTTATACGTCTTTGTTCCCCACGCGGTTTGCGCTGCACTCTTCTGACGAGATGGCACGCCAAATTGGCTATGATCGCGCCCCTATAGACGACATGTTGGCGTTCCATATTGTGTTTGGTAAAACTGTGCCGGACGTTTCGCTCAATGCGGTCGCCAATTTGGGCTACGCGGATTGCAAATTCCTCAAGCCCGTGTTTCCCGGCGATACGCTCTCTACCTCCTCCAAAGTGATTGGGTTGAAAGAAAACTCCAACGGTAAAACCGGTGTGGTTTATGTGCGTTCCACGGGCATCAATCAGCGCGATGAAATTGTGTTGGAATATGTGCGCTGGGTGATGGTGCGCAAAGGCGATGTGAATGCGCCTGCACCTGAAGTTGATGTGCCGAATTTGCCAAAAGTTGTGCCGGTTGAGCAATTGCATGTGCCTGAGGGGTTGGATTTTTCTGGTCTCGATCCAAAATTGACTGGCAGCACTCATATGTGGGGTGATTATGAAATCGGCGAGAAGATTGATCACATCGACGGTGTGACGATTGAAGAATCTGATCACATGATGGCGACGCGGCTGTATCAGAATACAGCGAAAGTGCATTTCAATCAGTATACTGAAGGCAAGGGCCGCTTTGGCCGCCGGTTGATGTATGGCGGGCATGTGATTTCCATGGCGCGGGCGCTGAGCTTTAATGGCTTGGGCAATGCTTTGCTGGTCGCTGCGATCAATGGGGGCCGTCATATCGCTCCTTGTTTTGGCGGCGACACGATCTTTGCATGGTCTGAAATCCTCGATAAAGCGGAGCTTCCGGGACGTACGGATTTAGGCGCTTTGCGGGTGCGTAGCTTTGCTACGAAAGATTTGCCATGCGCGGATTATCCTGGGACGTTGGATGCGGGTTACAGGGACGGCGTCGTGCTGGACTTGGATTATTGGGTCTTGATGCCGCGCTAGGGCTTTGGGTTTTCGCGGGGTTTGTTCCTTTTTGGTGTTTGTCTGGGGAGTGAGATGGATCCCCGGGACAAGCCCGAGGATGACGCTTTGGGGTGGGGTAGACCTCTCCTTTAATTTTGCGCGTCATTACCGGACTTGTTCCGGTAATCCATCTTTCGGCGCATTCGGCCGTCGGTGAGCGAATCTCTACACTTTTCCCCTCCGCTATCCTTCTGATCTACGCCTGTCTATTTCCACCTCGAAATGCCTAAAATTGGGGCTTGTGGTTAGGTGCCGTTGGGGAATTGGCAGGGTATTTGGCGTGAACGATGCTTCACCATAAGTCGTTGTTTTTGCGACCAATTCTCATTCCTAACGGGAATAGTTCTTTTGCAACAAATACATATCCGTATTTGCCTTGAGGCTTTGGGTCCGCTAAACACAGGGGCATTCACATTTCCATCCATAGGACGATCCCTGATGGCTGAGACAGAAACAATAAAATCTAAAGTGGTGCGGCCTCTATCGCCGCACATATCAATTTATCGCGGTGGCCTCACAATGATGCTGTCGATCGTGCACCGGATTACCGGCGGCGCGCTTTATTTCGGGACGCTTTTGCTCGCGTGGTGGCTTATCGCTGCGGCAACCGGTCCTGAAGCTTATGCTCATTTCCAATGGTTCGTGACAAGCTGGATCGGCAAGCTGGTTTTGCTTGGGTACACGTGGGCTTTGTTGCACCACATGATGGGTGGCTTCCGCCACTTCATGTGGGACACGGGCAGAGGCTTTGAACTTGGTACCGTTGAGTTGGTGGCCCGCCTGTCGGTTGTGCTGTCGCTCTCCTTGACTGTTGTGGTCTGGGTACTTGGATATTACATGGCGGGGGCTCTCTAAATGTCAGACATGCGCACCCCTTTGGGTAAGGTCCGTGGTCTTGGTTCTGCGAAAAGCGGCACCGGGCACTTCTGGATGCAGCGGGTTACAGCAATTGCCAACGTGCCATTGGTTGTTTTTCTGCTGGCATCCATTGTTAGTTTGGCCGGCGCGGATTACGCGACGGTGATTGCTTATCTAAGCAATCCGATCGTCTCAGTTGTTTTGCTGTTGATGATTTTGTCCGGCGTTTATCACATGTATCTTGGGATGCAGGTGATCATCGAGGACTATGTTCATTCGGAAGGCAACAAGCTGTTCACGCTTTTGCTCAACAAATTCTTTTCAATCTCGGTCGGCCTCGCCTGCGTCTATGCAGTGCTGAAGCTTGGCCTTGGTTCTTGATCGCGAGGAATACTAGATGAGTGCCTCGGCATCTTACAAAATTGTAGACCACGACTTTGATGTGGTTGTTGTTGGCGCTGGTGGCGCTGGCTTGCGTGCAACGTTGGGCATGGCTGAACAAGGCCTGCGCACCGCGTGCATTTCCAAAGTTTTCCCAACCCGTTCTCATACGGTTGCAGCGCAGGGCGGTATTGCCGCCTCGCTCTCCAATATGGGCCCTGACAGCTGGCAGTGGCACATGTATGACACGGTTAAAGGGTCAGACTGGTTGGGCGATAACGACGCGATGGAATATCTCGCGCGTGAAGCTCCTAAAGCTGTGTACGAACTGGAACACTACGGTGTGCCGTTCAGCCGGACCGAAGAAGGGCTGATCTATCAGCGTCCTTTCGGCGGCCACATGCAGAATTACGGCGACGGGCCTCCGGTACAACGGACTTGTGCTGCGGCTGACCGGACTGGTCACGCGATCTTGCACACATTGTACGGCCAATCTTTACGCCACAATGCTGAGTTTTACATTGAGTATTTTGCGCTCGACCTGCTGATGTCTGATGACGGCGTCTGCGAAGGGGTTGTGGCGTGGAACTTGGACGATGGCACCATGCACCGCTTCTCAGCCAAAATGGTTGTGTTGGCGACAGGTGGTTACGGCCGGGCTTACTTCTCCGCAACGTCTGCTCACACCTGCACAGGTGATGGTGGCGGTATGGTTGCACGGGCTGGTTTGCCTTTGCAGGACATGGAATTTGTTCAATTCCACCCAACTGGGATTTACGGCGCGGGCTGTTTGATCACAGAAGGCGCGCGCGGCGAAGGGGGCTATTTGGTCAACTCCGAAGGCGAACGCTTTATGGAACGTTATGCCCCGTCTGCTAAAGATTTGGCGTCACGCGATGTTGTCTCGCGTTCCATGACAATGGAAATTCGCGAAGGACGCGGCGTTGGTAAAAACGCTGACCACATTTTCTTGCACTTGGATCACCTTGATCCCGCTCTTTTGAATGTGCGTCTTCCGGGTATTTCAGAATCCGCGAAAATCTTTGCCGGTGTTGATGTGACCAAAGAGCCGATCCCGGTTCTGCCAACGGTTCACTACAACATGGGCGGCATTCCAACCAATTATTGGGGGGAAGTGCTCGATCCAACACCGGGTAATCCGGACCGCGTGACACCAGGCCTGATGGCTGTGGGTGAAGCAGGTTGTGCGTCTGTACACGGGGCTAACCGGTTGGGGTCTAATTCTCTGATCGACTTGGTTGTGTTTGGCCGAGCCGCGGCGATTAAAGCGGGTGAAGTTGTGGACGCGAAAGCGCCTGTGCCTTCTGTCAATGAAGCCTCCTTTGAGAAAATCATGGACCGTTTTGACGGTTTGCGTCACGCCAAGGGCGCCATCCCAACGGCTAAGCTGCGCGATAAAATGCAGCATGCGATGCAGGATGATGCCGCTGTGTTCCGGACCCAAGAGAGTTTGGAAAATGGGTGTAAACGGCTTTCAGAGATTTGGGCTGAAAAAAGTGACGTCAATGTTGCTGACAGCTCCTTGATTTGGAATTCCGATCTGATGGAAACATTGGAGTTCGACAATTTGATGGCGAACGCCATCACCACGGTTTACTCCGCTGAAGCCCGTAAAGAGAGCCGGGGCGCACATGCCCGTGAAGACTTCTCGTCTCGGGATGACGTAAATTGGCGTAAGCACACTGTTTCTCGGATTGATGAGAACGGTAATGTCACGCTGGACTATCGTCCGGTACACACAGATACACTGACCGACGGTATCGATCTTGCTAAGATCGCTCCGAAGGCTCGCGTGTACTAGGGCTGAAGGGGTCAAACAATGGTAGAACTCGCTCTTCCAAAAGGGTCGGCGCCTAAAAAAGGTAAGACCTTTAAAGCGCCAAAGGGTACCAAGAACGTCAAGGCGTTCCAGATTTATCGCTGGAACCCTGACGAAGGCGGCAATCCTTCCTTGGATACGTATGAAGTAAATATGGATGAATGCGGTCCGATGGTGTTGGACGCGTTGATCAAGATTAAAGATGAAATGGATCCAACGGTCACGTTCCGTCGGTCTTGCCGTGAAGGTATTTGTGGCTCTTGCGCGATGAATATCGACGGCACGAATACGCTGGCGTGTACTAAAGCGATTGGTGAAATTCGGGGCAAAGCAAAGGTCTATCCTTTGCCGCATATGCCTGTGATCAAAGATCTTGTGCCGGACCTGACCAATTTCTACGCTCAGCACCGGTCCATTGAGCCTTGGTTGAAAACCACCTCCCCTGTGCCACAGACGGAGTGGAAACAATCTATTGAAGACCGTGAAAAACTTGACGGCCTTTATGAGTGCATTTTGTGCGCGTGTTGCTCTACGTCCTGCCCAAGCTATTGGTGGAACGGCGACCGCTACTTAGGGCCTGCTATTTTGCTGCAAGCCTATCGTTGGTTGATTGATAGCCGCGATGAAGGTACCGGGGAGCGCTTGGACGATCTGGAAGATCCCTTCCGTCTGTATCGCTGCCACACGATTATGAATTGTGCAAAGGTCTGTCCTAAAGGCCTGTCGCCTGCAAAAGCGATTGCCGAAATCAAAATGATGATGGTTGAGCGCAGCGTATAGAGGCTCTCAATTCGACCCTAAAAAAGCCCCCACGGTTCGTCCGAGGGGGCTTTTTTATGGGGTGGGTATTGGTTGGCGTGTAGGCGTGTTTGATAGTCTGGCATTTGCCCGAAAACTGAGGTTTGGTTGTTGAGCTTTAAGCGCTGATCACGAGCGCTAATGCGAAGAGGCGATTAAACCATCCCCTGAAAGTTCGTCCAGTAGCTTTTCAAAACGAGCCAACGCTAAATCGCTGTCCTGTTTCGTTAAAACAAAATGCCGTTTTATGGTGGCATCTGTGCCCGGAATTGTCGATTGCAACCGAATTGTGTCGCCATCGCAAAAGACAAAAAAAGCAGATCTATCGTTATTCATGTCCGGCCCCTAAATCGTTTCTTCCGTACCCAGCCTTTTCTTATTTTTTCCTACTTATAGAATTGTAAGGCTGCTTTACCGATTTGTCTTCTCAAATAGAAGTGTATTCACTTACTTTTTCGATTACTTCGTCTTTTCTCTAAAAAACCACTCGTTCTGTATAGGTCAAATTGACTGATGCATATCAATAGCCGCGAAATTACAGAAAAAATTAACTGTCTTTAGTGCCGATTTGTTTGCATTTAAACCATAGTATCCAGGTGGTATATATTTGGAGTGTGTCATGGGTATCTTGGCGGGTTGGGCGTTGGCTGGTGTGATTGCGGCGGTAGTGGCAAGAGTGATGCTACGTCGGGCCGATGAAATCGGTATTGAGACGATGGTGTTGGTGAGTGTGCCGGTCGCGACATGCGTCGGCGCTTTGGATTACTGGCTTGGGGTTACGGCAGCCCAGGCCTTTGTCCCGCAGCAAGTTCTTGTCGGATTGGGTGCTTTTAGTGTGCTTGTGGGATTTCGTGCTTACTACCTAAGATAGGGTTAATGACCATAGGTATTGTAGTACTATCTATAGATCTACAGAACAACTGTTTTTTGATAAACTCTAAAGTTTGCTAGTACTACTTAAATCCAGCGCCTGCCTTGAAGGCAATACAGTATTTCAATGCGACAGCGTAAGCGCGTCCAAGATGGCTTGGGCAATTGCGTTTGGGCGTTCGGGCAAAAGCGCGTGGCCTGCATTTTCCAAACGGACCACGTGTACGCGTGCTCCCAGCTCTTTTTCCAAAATGTCACTGGTATGTTCTGGAGGTGCAATCTTGTCTTCTAGCGCCTGGATAACCAGCATGGGGGCTGTGCCGCCCTCCCACCACAGGTCCGACGATGTGGCATTTGTGGCCTTCACCTGCATGAGCGAGGTGGATATGTTCCAACCGCCAATCCAATAATCGGGGATGGGGTTCCCCTCTGCAAAAAAGGCATATCGAATTTCGTCTTCGCGCCAGAACGCGGGGGCAAAGCTCCAAAAGCTGTGGAGCAGGGCTTCTCTTGCACGGTCCGCGATCGGCACCTTGCCGCCTGCGGCAATCAGGATGGTGTGGGCGGTTTGATTTGGGTAGGCCGTTGCGAAGGTGCGTGCGACCCGGTTTCCAAAGGCATGGCCTAGAACGATAATGTTTGGCCTGCTCCCTTCGCCCGGTTTAAGCAAAGCGGCGTGGCGGCGTTCCACATCGACGATTTGTTTTACATCCTTTGCCAGGTCAAACAGCGTCATCTCAGGTGGCTCTAAGCCCGTGCTGTCACGCATCCCACGGGGTTCTATCAGCAAGCTTGCGTAGCCCGCGAGGGCGAGTTGGTTTGCCAGTTCGTTGAAGTCGCTGGCGGACCTCCCAAGGCTGGGGATCATCACAATGGTTTGGGGATGGGTGGGGCTCCCGGCGTCAGGAGCAACTGTTGAATAGGTGAGGGTGACATCATCGCGTTGGGTAGTTTTGAGGGTGCCGACCATGTCGCGTGGACCATCGGTCAAAACCCAATTTGCCAGCGCCAATCCGCCTAGCACTCCCAAGATGGCCGCGATGTTGACAAATAGTCGTTTCATTTGATCCCACTCACTCTTCTGACGCGCTTCTCATTTTTGATGCCGGTCAAGTGGAGCACGGTCTGGCTTGGTGAAACAAGCTTCTTGAAGGGTTGTTCTAGATTTATGGCAGTCCTGCGGCTGATCACAAAGACCCTGTTTGGACAATTTCCACCAAGGCTGATAGCACCGCGTCAATGGCAACCGATGCCAAGATCATCCCCATTACTCTGCTGATGATTGCCGCCCCTGAATTTCCGATTATTCGAATGATCGGTTCGGCCAGCAGCATAAAGATATAAGCGATGACGAGAACGCCCACCATGATTGCGCCTGTAAGCATCTGGTCGACGACTTCGAATTGATTGTTGTCTGTCAGAAGGACAATGGCAAGCATCGCGCCGGGGGACGCAATAGAGGGAACCGCCAAGGGAAATATCGCGGGGGAGGGCCGCGTGTCCTTAGGCATTGTCTTATCACCTTCGGCCGAGTGGACGTCTGCTTCCGCCTTCGACTCGCCAAATATCATCGTCAGGGCGAACAAGAACAAGATAATCCCCCCCGCAACCTGAAATGACAGCAAGCTAATACCAAGCGCGTCTATCAAAATCTGTCCCAAAACTAGGAAAAAGAGCAGAACGCCGATACTGACCGCGGTGGCAAGCAACGCGGTTGTGCGACGGCTCGCCGCCGTCATTCCCGCAGTGACTGCGATGAATACGGGGATTGTGCCGATTGGATCTACGACGACCCATAGTGTTACAAAGCGTTCCAATATGTCCATGTCGGGATATCAACATATTCGTCGAAGCGCGTCACGGCCCGTTTTTTTAATTTACCTATATCCTTTATTATAAATGAATCGAAGCGTTCAGTTCGGGTAGGCATTGGCGTGGCGCTGGGCTTGACGAGATTTGAGGGGCTTGACTTGATTTTATATTTCCATTATTTTCGAAATATGGAAACAAATAACGCTCTTTTGATGTTGGCTGCCTTGGCCCAGGACACGCGGTTGGATGTCTTTCGGGTGTTGGTCAAAGCGCATGACCCTGACGGGATCAGTGGCGGCTTGGCGGCGGGCGAGCTTGCAGAAGCGCTGGACGTCGCGCCGGCGACTTTGTCGTTTCATCTCAAAGAACTGTCGCGCTCTGGTTTGATTGTTTCTCGTAAAGCCGGTCGCTCGATCATTTATGATGCGGATCTTACCGCCATGTCGGGGCTCACTGAGTTTTTGTTAGAAGATTGCTGCCAAGGGGCCTGTGCTTCGGCCTCAAAGGAATAGATGAATATGAGTGAAATGGCGCACATGCAGAACATTTTGATCTTATGTACGGGCAATTCGTGCCGCAGTGGTTTGGCTGAGGCCTATATCAATTCATTGTCTGAGGGACGGTTTCGCGCCTTTAGTGCCGGGAGTTCGCCCACAGGCAGTGTGAACCCCATGGCTTTGGAAACGCTCAAGGCGGCGGGTATCTCTACAGACGGGCTGTTTTCCAAAAGTTGGGACGCATTTTCCCGTCCGGACGCGCCAACGATGGATTTCGTTTTTACTGTGTGCAGCAATGCGGCGGGTGAAGTGTGTCCAATCTGGCTTGGCACCCCGATGTCTGCCCATTGGCCTTTCCCTGATCCCGCCGAGTTTGTGGGTGATGAGGAGGCGACCCGTACTCACTTTGGTGAGGTGTTCGGTCAAATCGCGCAGCGGATTGATCAATTTTGTGCCTTGCCCTTCGACGCACTGGAAGGCCCGGCTTTGAAACAAGAACTTGTGGCCTTGGGGCAATTGGGAAGCGCGGTTTAAGTGTTTAACGCCCCCAGAGGGTGATCTTTAGGAATATCGTATGAATGAGTATGGATTGGCGCGCCGGTTAACCGGTGAGGCGCTTGGCACCTTCTTTTTGCTGGCCACGGTTGTGGGCTCAGGCATCATGGGAGAAAGCTTGTCGAATGGGAATGATGCGATTGCCCTGCTTGGCAACACCATTGCGACGGGTGCCATGTTGGCTGTCCTTATTTTGATTTTTGGCCCGGTATCAGGCGCGCATTTTAATCCAGCGGTCACGCTTGCTTTTGCCCTGCGCAAAGAAATCAAATGGGGTGAGGCGGGGCTTTATGTCGCCACACAGGTTGTGTTTGCGATTGCCGGGGTTTTGGCCGCTCATCTGATGTTTGACTTGCCGTTGATCCAATCCTCGCAGCATCTCCGCACGGGCATGGGCAATTGGACGGCGGAGATCATTGCCACCTTTGGGTTGCTTGCGACCATCCTGGGCTGCATCCGTAATGCGCCGCAAGCTGTGCCCTATGCGGTTGGGCTCTATATTACGGCGGGTTATTGGTTCACCTCTTCGACCAGCTTTGCCAATCCAGCCGTGACGTTGGCGCGCTCCTTTAGCGATACATTCGCGGGTATTGCCCCTGAGCATGTAGCAGGCTTCATTGTGGCTCAATTGGTGGGCGCACTCTTGGCGGTTGGCATTTTTGGCTGGCTTTGGCAGGTACGTTCAGAGGCTGGTGGTGACAGTTCTGTTTCCGTTGCGGCAGGTTGATAAAACCTAATCCTATTTCTTCTGCCTGCGCTTTGGTGTTCAACATCCTAGACGGGGTGACGGGTCCCGGTGATGCTTACGCTTGCCCTTGGGGGTGTGAGCCGCTAAATCAAAGAGGTGTTTTCGGTTTAGGCAGGAGAGAGCTATGACAAATCAATTGCATCACTTCATTGGTGGTCAGAAAGTTTCGGGCACAAGTGGCCGTTTTCTGGATGTTTATAATCCCAATACGGGTGAGGTGAGCGCGCAGACTCCCTTGGCAAGTGCGGATGAAGTACGTGCCGCGATTGCCTCTTCTGCCCAAGCGTTTCCTGAATGGGCCGCGACCAACCCACAGCGCCGGGCGCGGGTCATGTTCAACTTCAAACGCTTGATCGAAGACAATATGGATGATCTGGCCGAAATGCTGTCGATGCAGCACGGCAAGGTTGTTGCGGACAGTCGAGGCGACGTGCAACGCGGGCTGGAAGTGATCGAATTTGCCTGTGGTATTCCGCATTTGCAAAAAGGCGAATTCACAGAAGGTGCCGGTCCTGACATCGACATGTATTCCATGCGCCAACCTTTGGGTGTGGTTGCGGGCATCACGCCGTTTAACTTCCCCGCCATGATCCCAATGTGGATGTTTGGTGTGGCGATTGCGTGCGGCAATACATTTATTTGCAAGCCATCTGAAAAAGATCCCTCTGTGCCACTGCGTCTGGGCGAGCTGATGCTTGAAGCTGGCGCGCCTGCCGGTGTGCTCAATGTCGTCAACGGCGACAAAGAAGCCGTTGATACATTGCTGAGCGATCCAACCGTTGAGGCCATCAGCTTTGTGGGTTCGTCTGACATTGCTCAGTATATTTATGCAACGGGTGCGGCCAATGGTAAGCGCGTTCAGGCGATGGGTGGGGCTAAGAACCACGCGATCATTATGCCCGATGCTGACCTTGACCGGGTGGTCGATGATTTGATCGGAGCGGGTTACGGCTCTGCGGGTGAACGCTGCATGGCGATCTCGGTTGCCGTTCCTGTCGGTGAAGAAACCGCTGACCGTTTAGTTGAAAAATTAGTACCGCGCGTTGAGTCTCTTAAAATTGGTCTTTCAACTGATCCGGATGCGGACTATGGCCCGATGGTCACGGGCGCGCACCGAGATAAAGTGTCAAATTGGATTGATCGCGGCGTTGAAGAAGGCGCAAAACTTCTGGTAGATGGTCGCGGCTTTGAAATGCAGGGCTATGAGAATGGCTTCTTCTTGGGCGGTTCATTGTTTGACCATGTAACTCCAGATATGTCGGCGTATAAGGATGAAATCTTTGGGCCTGTGCTCCAAATCGTGCGTGCCAAAACGTTTGAAGAAGCAGCGGCTTTACCCTCAGATCACCAATATGGGAACGGTGTTGCCATTTTCACCCGTGACGGAGACGCTGCACGCCGTTTCGCCTCGCAAGTGAATGTCGGCATGGTGGGTATCAATGTGCCCCTGCCTGTGCCGCTTGCGTATCACTCCTTTGGCGGGTGGAAACGCTCTTCCTTTGGGGACACCAATCAACACGGAATGGACGGGGTGCGGTTTTACACCAAAATCAAAACCGTCACGGCACGCTGGCCAACCGGCGTTAAAGACGGGGCAAGCTTTGTTATTCCTACAATGAAGTAGGTGTTGCGCTTACACAGTTTCGATCGTTGAGTGAGAGGGGAGCAGGGCTCCCCTTTTGCGTTTGGGATCGGGTTGGGCCTGTTTTGACAAATTGTGATGCAGCGGCTCTGATTTCCCTGTATGCGTTCTTGTAAGACTATCTATGAGCTTAGTTCAATACTGGGGTGATCTATGACGATGGGGCCATTGCAAGCGTATCGTGCATTAGTTGCGCAGGGGGTGCTGTCGAGCGACCTTGAGCAAGAACGTGCTGCACGGCATTTGGGCAGGCTTTATGATGAGCTGTGCCATTGGGCACCGGGTAAAAAATCAGGCCCGCTCGGGTTCCTTGGTGTGGGACGTATGGCGCCTGTGCCTCAGGGGATCTATTTGTGGGGCGATGTGGGCCGGGGCAAGTCTATGTTGATGGACATGTTTTTTGATGTTGTGCCGACCGACAAAAA
>NVSO02000209.1 GCA_002401305.2 Rhodobiaceae bacterium
GGTGAGAAAAATGGCTGATACCGGCTCAAAAAGCTGGGCAGCCACGGTGCTCACTCTTTATCCTGATATGTTTCCAGGAACGCTTGGACAGTCCTTGGCTGGAAAAGCGCTTCATGATAAGATTTGGGCGTTAGAAACGGTGGACATTCGTGACTTTGCGCGCGATAAACACCGCAACGTAGATGATACCCCCGCAGGTGGGGGCGCTGGCATGGTAATGCGAGCGGATGTGGTGGGTAATGCCATTGATCATGTCTACGGTGCCAAGGTTTCTGGCGACGACCCAGATAAGATGGATAAGCGACCGCTGATCTATTTGAGCCCTAGAGGGAAACCTCTGACACAGGCTCGGGTACGCGCACTGTCTGATGGGCCTGGAGTGGTTTTACTCTGTGGTCGGTTTGAGGGTGTTGATGAGCGGGTGCTGGAGGCGCGGCAGGTTGAGGAAATCAGCTTGGGCGACTACATCCTCTCTGGAGGAGAACCGGCAGCCCTGACGTTGCTAGATGCCGTGGTTCGGGTTTTACCCGGGGTTATGGGCAAACAAGCGTCGGGTGACGATGAGAGTTTTGAAACCGGATTGTTGGAATACCCGCACTATACGCGGCCAGCGATTTGGGAAGGGCAGGAAATTCCTGCAGTACTGACTTCAGGTAACCACAAGAAGGTTGCTGAGTGGCGCCAAGCGCAGTCAGAAGAATTAACGCGGGCTCGGCGGCCCGATCTTTGGGAGCAATTCTGCAAAGAGAGTCGCCAGACCGATTGAACTGTGATATGGAAACGCGCTTCAGGGGACTGTCCCCAAATGCCGTATCCGCGAGACGAGGGCTTAAGCCGATGAACATTATTCAAGAAATCGAAAAAGAACAGATGGAAGCACTAGCTGCGACCAAAAATATTCCTGATTTTGCGGCTGGAGACACTGTTCGGGTAAACGTAAAAGTTAAAGAGGGTGCCCGTGAGCGTATTCAGGCTTACGAAGGCGTCTGCATTGCCCGCACTGGTGGCGGTCTGAACGAATCTTTCACGGTTCGTAAGATTTCCTACGGTGAAGGCGTTGAGCGGGTTTTCCCGACTTACAGCCCTATGGTTGACTCAATTGACCTCATCCGTCGTGGCCGTGTCCGTCGTTCTAAACTTTACTATCTTCGTGAACTGCGCGGTAAAGCTGCTCGGATTACAGAGCGTAAAGAAAAAGTCCGCAAGGTTGCAGCCAAGTAAGATCGGCATGCCACTATAGAATTTTAAAGCGGGCAGGCCGAAAGGCCTTTGGCCCGCTTTTCTATTTTTTGGGTTCCAAACCTCACGTGCAACTCTCGCGTGGGTGCCTATGCGCTAGCTGGCGAGGCTTGAAAGCCGGATTATTCAGCGACTAAATATATGTGCCCTGTTCAATAGGGCTCCCCTGATACTCAGGGGTTAAACCGACAAAGTAGGAGATGTGTGGAATGACTGCGCCGCGCACTATATATGACAAGATCTGGGATGCTCATGTTGTTGATCAACAGGAGGATGGCACATGCTTGCTCTATATCGACCGTCATCTCGTTCACGAAGTAACCAGCCCTCAGGCTTTTGAAGGTTTACGCATGGCGGGCCGCACGGTTCGCGCGCCTCAAAAAACTCTGGCAGTTGCAGATCACAACGTCCCCACCGAAGGTCGGATACGCGGGATTGAAGATCCAGAATCACGGTTGCAGGTGGAAACACTTGAAGCCAACGCTAAAGAGTTCGGTGTTGAGTATCTAGATATGCTCGACATTCGCCAAGGCGTTGTGCACATCGTGGGTCCTGAGCAGGGCTTTACATTGCCCGGCACAACAATTGTGTGTGGTGACAGCCATACCTCAACGCACGGGGCCTTTGGCTCCTTGGCGCATGGGATTGGGACGTCTGAAGTTGAGCACGTGCTCTCCACGCAGACATTGATCCAAACCAAAGCCAAAAACATGCTGATCCAAGTGGACGGCAAACTGCCAGACCACGTGACAGCAAAAGACATCATCTTGGCGATCATCGGCAAAATCGGCACCGCAGGCGGTACCGGCTATGTGATGGAATATGCGGGTGAAGCTATTCGGGCTTTGTCTATCGAAGGACGTATGACTGTTTGTAATATGTCCATCGAAGGCGGTGCACGTGCAGGTTTGATCGCGCCGGATGAAAAGACATTCGACTATTTCAAAGGCCGTCCACGGTCTCCCAAAGGGGCTGAATGGGATAAGGCTGTTGCTTATTGGAGCACGCTGCCAAGTGATGAAGGCGCGCACTACGACAAGATCATCAAATTGGATGCGAGCAATTTGCCTCCCCTGATCACGTGGGGCACAAGCCCTGAAAACGTGATCTCGATTGAAGATTGTGTGCCTGATCCAGCCGACATCAAAGATGCTGCTAAAAAAGCCGCTGTAGAGCGCTCCTTGGCCTATATGGGTCTGGAACCTAATACGCCGATGACTGAGATCAAAATTGACCGTGCTTTCATCGGTTCTTGCACCAATGGTCGGATCGAAGACCTGCGTGAAGTTGCTAAGCTTGTGAAGGGCCGTAAGGTTTCTGCTCATGTGAGCGCGATGGTTGTGCCGGGGTCTGGTTTGGTCAAAGAACAGGCTGAAAAAGAAGGTCTGGACAAAATCTTGATCGAAGCTGGTTTTGACTGGCGTGAGCCAGGTTGCTCAATGTGTCTGGCGATGAATGCCGATAAATTGGCTGAGGGGGAACGCTGTGCGTCTACCTCCAACCGGAACTTTGAAGGTCGTCAAGGTCGTGGTGGACGTACTCACTTGGTGAGCCCTGAAATGGCAGCAGCTGCGGCTATTGCGGGTCACTTTGTTGATGTGCGTACTTTTGATTGAGCGATTAGGAAAGCTGAGATAATGGATAAGTTTCAAAAAGTTGACGGGGTTGCTGCCCCAATGCCGATCCTCAATATCGACACAGACATGATTATTCCCAAGCAGTTCCTTAAGACGATTAAGCGGACCGGCCTTGGTGTGAATTTGTTTGATGAAATGCGCTACACTAAAGAGGGTGCTGAGATCCCTGAGTTTGTGCTCAATAAACCGGCTTACCGGAATGCACAAATCTTAGTGGCGGGCGATAACTTCGGCTGTGGTTCCTCTCGGGAGCACGCACCGTGGGCCTTGGCTGACTTCGGCATCCAAGTGATCATCTCCACAAGCTTTGCGGATATTTTCTACAATAACTGTTTCAAAAACGGGATTTTGCCGATCGCATTGCCCCAAGCAGATGTGGATAAATTGATGGAAGACGCAGAACGCGGCGCGAATGCGACGGTTTCTGTTGATCTGGTGTCTCAAGAAATTCACGGCCCAGATGGCGGCGTGATCAAATTTGAGGTCGATGCATTCCGCAAGCACTGCTTGTTGGAAGGCTTGGATGATGTGGGTTTGACGTTGCAAAAAGAAACCAGCATCACCGCATTTGAAGAGAAGCTTGCGGTTAGTCGGCCTTGGGCGTAAAACCCTCTCAATCCCAATAGTAATGAGATGGCTGGGACTTCCTTTAGGGACTTCCGGCCATTTCTTTTTAACCTTGCAGCGCGAAGGCGAGAGTAATGAGCAAACAGATTTTGATCGTCGCCGGTGACGGCATTGGTCCTGAAGTTATGGGCCAAGTAGAGCGTATTATCGACTGGTACAATACCAACCGTGGTCTTGATGCAGTCGTTGAAAACGACCTTGTTGGCGGTTGCTGCTATGAAGCACACGGCGTTGCCGTGACTGACGCAACCATTCAGAAAGCGCTGGATGCTGATGCTGTCATGCTCGGCGCTGTTGGGGGCCCTCAGTGGGACGGCGTGGACTTTGCCGTTCGCCCTGAAGCGGGTCTTTTGCGGTTGCGTAAAGATTTGGAATTGTTTGCAAACTTGCGTCCGGCCATGTGCTTCCCAGCGCTTGCCGATGCTTCATCGCTCAAACGTGAGCTGGTTGAAGGCCTCGACATTATGATCGTGCGCGAATTGACCGGTGGGGTTTACTTCGGTGAGCCACGCGGGATTGAAGATTTGCCGAATGGCGAGCGTCGCGGCATCAACACGCAAGTGTATGACACCTATGAAATTCGTCGAGTTGCTAAAGTTGGCTTCGACATGGCGCGCAAGCGTGGCGGTCGTTTGATGTCTGTCGAAAAATGCAATGTGATGGAATCTGGCCTGTTGTGGAAAGAAGAAGTCATCAAATTGCACGGCGAAGGCAACGGCGATGTGAAGCTTGAGCATATGTTGGCTGACAATTGCGCGATGCAATTGGTCAAAAATCCTAAGCAGTTCGACGTCATTGTGACCGACAATTTGTTTGGCGATATCTTGTCTGACATTGCCGCCATGCTCACAGGTTCTTTGGGCATGTTGCCATCGGCTTCTTTGGGTGCACCAGATGCGAACGGTAAAGTGCGCGCGATGTACGAACCCGTACACGGCTCGGCTCCTGACATTGCGGGTCAAGGCTTGGCCAACCCGATTGCAACGATTTTGTCTTTTGCGATGCTGCTTCGCTACTCATTTGATTTGGGTGCTGATGCGGATTTGTTGGAAAAAGCTGTGGAGACAGTTTTGGCTGACGGCTTGCGCACGGGCGACATCATGCAAGACGGCATGAAACAAGTCGGCACAGTTGAAATGGGCGATGCGGTTTTGACCGCGCTCAAAACGCTGTCTGCATAATATTTTACCGCCACCTTGCGTCATCGCCGGTTGGCGGTGCTAGCGAGGGGCCGGATTAGGTGAAGGCCCCCAAATCACAGGGGGTCTTTCCCCTTTTTGAGACCTCAAGGAGTTGGTGACATGGGTTATAAAATTGCAATCGTTGGTGCCACAGGCAATGTGGGTCACGAAATGCTGAACATTTTGGCGGAACGTCAGTTTCCCGCTGATGAGGTGGTGGCTCTAGCCTCTCGCCGTAGCCAAGGCAAAGAAGTGTCTTATGGCGATAAAACCCTGATTTGCAAATCTCTGGAAAACTATGACTTCACGGGCACCGACATCGTTTTGATGTCTGCTGGTGGCGCCGTTGCCAAAGAATGGGCGCCCAGAATTACAGCCAAAGGCTGTGTTGTCATCGACAATTCATCTCACTTCCGTATGGACGCAGATGTGCCGTTGATCGTGCCGGAAGTAAACGCGGATGATATTGCGGGTTACACCAAGAGAAACATCATCGCCAATCCCAATTGCTCCACGGCCCAGATGGTTTTGGCGCTTAAGCCTTTGCATGATTTTGCGACCATTAAACGCGTTGTTGTCTCTACCTATCAGTCCGTTTCTGGTGGTGGTAAAGACGCGATGGATGAGCTGTTTACCCAGACACGCGCGATCTACGTGAATGACCCGATCAGCAAAGAATATTTGACCAAGCAGATCGCTTTCAACGTGATCCCTCACATTGATGACTTTATGGAAGACGGTGATACCAAAGAAGAGTGGAAAATGATGGTGGAGACGAAAAAAATCGTCGACCCCAAAATCAAACTCACTGCGACCTGTGTGCGGGTACCGGTTTTTGTGGGTCATGCGGAAAGCATCAACATCGAATTTGAAAATGAGATCGATGATGTGCAGGCTCAAGACATCTTGCGTGAAGCGCCGGGCATTATGCTGGTTGATAAGCGCGAAGACGGTGGCTATGTGACCCCGGTTGAATGTGTTGGTGACTTTTCGACCTTCATCTCACGGGTGCGCGTTGATCCAACCGTAGAGAACGGCATTAATTTGTGGTGCGTGTCTGACAATCTGCGCAAAGGGGCTGCGTTGAATGCGATCCAAATCGCTGAGTTGCTGTGCATTCGGTATTTGACAGACAAGCACTAGTCGCAGTTTTCGCTGAATTTGAAAGCCGGGGTGGGACGGAAGTTCTGCCCCGGCCTTTTTGTGTCTCGTTCCCTCTACAGCTGCACCAGCTCCGGCAGCACTGACGGCGAAACCAATTCATCACGGCCTTTGCCCAGCGCTAAGTCTCGCGCCCCTGAACTTAGAGCGGCGATGGCGCTGGTGCTCCCCGCTGATTTTTGCAACGCGGTCAGCGGATCAAGTCCATTCATCAAATGCCCCGTCATGAGCGCAGTGAACAAGTCGCCCGTTCCATTGGGCACATCTTTGACCATCGGGGTTGCGACCTGCCACATGCCTTCGTCTCCCACAAAGCAGATCGACGTGAGGTCCGGCGTGAAGGTGGGATAGGACGTGACGGCAAGTTGCGGCTCGGACGAGACCCAAGCGCCTTTACCCAAAAAGTCGTCCTCCGGGTTTGCGCTTTTAGTGCCCAAAAGCTGCATCGCCTCGAAATGGTTGGGGGTGATGAGGTCAGCAGCAGCGGCGAGGTTCTTTTGCGCCTCAATGATGGGGTCTGACACATAGGCGCCCCCGGGCCAGTCGCCCATCACCGGGTCTGCCACGTGGAGGGCTTCGGGATTGGCGCGTTTGATCTGCTGCACCAAGCTTAGGAGGGCAGGGCCTTGTTCTGGGCTGGCCAAATAGCCGGTAATCACCGCATCAATTTGGCCAAGCGCGTCGGTTTTGGCCCATTCAGCGCCATGTTGGGCGATTTCGCTGATCGGTGTCTCGCGGCGATGGGGGCGGCCATAGCCTGGATGATGGCTCAAAATCAGGGTGGGAAGGGTCCACACCTCATGGCCGAGCGCCCAAAGGGCGGGTGCCATCGCTGAATTGCCGATGGTGCCTCTGAGAACTTGACTGGATAGGCACAGAATGGTGGCCATTGGGTGCTTTCTGTAACGCATATGCGATGAATGCAGGAACTACTTGGCAGAGCTGCATAAGATTTA
>NVSO02000021.1 GCA_002401305.2 Rhodobiaceae bacterium
CCCTTTGCTCAATGAACGGGGCGCTAGTTTGGTCGGACGTATTCTCGTGGTGGAGGAGGCGATCGAGCAGGGGCGCGGCAAAGTAAAGGTGGATGATTCCATTTGGGTGGCTGAAGGGCCAGATGCTGCCGTGGGTCAGCAAGTTCGGGTTGTTTCTGTCACAGGTACACTTGTTCGTGTGGAACTGATTGCAGGGCCTTAAACTCTCTTCGCTTTTAAATGCAAAAAGCCCTGCCTGTCACCAGTCAGGGCTTTTTTGTTATTGTTATGCAGCCGCTTTAGGCGGTGCGTATCTTTTGCACAAAGCTCACCAATTCATCGCCCAACTGTGAGGTCTGTTCGTTCAGCTCCTCAGCTGTTTGAGTGAGGATGGTGGCGGCGTTGCCTGTGTCTTGGGCACCGCTACGCACTGTTGCGATGGTCTGTGTGACCATGGCCGTGCCTTCTGCGGCAAGCTCAGTGTTGCGCGTGATCTCGGCAGTGGCTGCACTTTGTTCTTCCACTGCCGAGGCAATGGCAGAGGAGACTTGGCTCATGGTAGAAATACGTTCACGGATCGAGCCGATAGAGGTGACGGCTTCTCCGGTTGCTGCTTGAATAGAAGAGATTTGAGCAATGATCTCGTCGGTCGCTTTGGCTGTTTGGCTCGCAAGATTTTTCACTTCCGAGGCAACCACGGCGAACCCTTTGCCCGCATCTCCTGCGCGTGCAGCTTCAATGGTTGCATTGAGTGCCAGCAGGTTTGTTTGTTCGGCAATATCGGTGATTAAGCCAATAATCTCGCCAATTTTATTGGCGGTTGTTGCAAGCGCTTGCACGTTGGCATCAGCTGTTTCGGCCTCTGTCACAGCGGCTGCAGAAACTTCTGCTGATTGGCTCACTTGCTCGGCAATTTCCTGAATGGAGCCGGACATTTGTTGGGCAGCAGAGGCAACGGTGCTTACATTTGCAGCGGCTTGTTCAGCCCCATTGGCGACTTCCTCAGTTTGAGTATGGGAGTGGCTGGCTGTCTCTGCCATGGCACCCACGCTTTGGGTCATGTCAGAGACCTTCGCTGCCACTTCGGACACCATGGAGCCAACGCGTGTTTCAAAATCATCTGCAAGTTGCAACATTGCGGAGCGGCGTTCTTCTGCTGCTTCTTCTTTGATCGTCCCTTGTTCATTTGCAAGAGCTTCAGCAGCTTTTAGAGCTTCTTCGGCACGTTTTGTTTCGTGGGCAGCACTTGCCAAAGCGTCGGTGAGTTGGCGACAGGCAAAAACGAGCACGCCAGTTTCAACAATGACAACGATTGCATGAATGACAACTCGAACCATGTCAGCACCGCCGGGCCAGATGGAGGCTGGAAGTGCGAAGTTTAGGGCCACATGGTGGACAGCGGCGGTTGCGGCGGCCACCACAATTGTGCGCCAGTCAACGAAAGCCATGAGCATGGCAAGAGCTGCCATGAAATAGAGGTGCATGTCGAGTTGAAGCGGACTGCCTTTAAGGACGTGGACCAACAGGCCAATCATCACCATAAAGGAGACCGCATAGGCGTAACGTGTGTTTTGACCGATTGGCTGTTTCCACCAAAGGGCTGTGGTGATGCCGGCGAACGCGAACGCCATTCCGGTGGGAACAAGCCAAGCATTACCCATAAGCAGTGCAATCGTGGCAACTGCAGGGACATGCGCCCAAAGATAGGGAAGAAGGTATTTCATGGCCGTTTGGCGAATGTCGTCGGTCGAATTCATGTTGCTATCCCACTCTTGGCTTGGTGCCACTAAATTTCTTTTGCAAAGGGATTAAGGCCTTTGCGTCGATCTATACAGGTTGAGGACCCTTGGGCTGAAAGCACCAGCACAACGCCTGCGCTTCTCAACGTTGACCACGACCACCCCTGATCAAATTTAGTGATCAGAATATTGTCGAAGGCACCTGTATCAATTACGTGACCACCCGCACCTGAGATCTGTATTGCAGCCGTCTCAAAAGATGTACCGGGAGGAAAAATGGCCACTAAGTCCGACGTATCGGATGAGGGGAATGCTTCTAGTCCAACAAAAGCTAGAAAAGCAGCGCATACCATGGCCAAAGGAGTCCATAGTGTCCCGTCGTTAGTTTTTCCCATTTTCTGCGCGTTTTTCATCGCACACACCCTTTTGAGATAACTGACCTACATTATCAGTGACCCCAAGGTAGCTAAGAAGTACTAACGTTTGGTTTGGATTTGCGGATGTTCTGGGTGGGGCGCTTTAGAGGTACGGGGCGAAAAGCGCTACGCTTGCATCTCGCAACCGCTCTAAGGTGGAGCGCCTTTTCAACTGGTCCAACGACACGGGTGTTGCGCTGGCCAGACGGTCGTCAATGCGTTGATTGATGTCATGGGCTAATGCCTCGCCATAACATTCCAAATTGAATTCGAAATTGAGCCGAAGTGACCGAGTGTCCCAATTGGCGGACCCGATGAAGGACCACATGCCATCGACGGTCATGAGTTTTGTGTGGTCGAACGGGCCGTTGGAATACCAAATCCGGCAGCCAGACTTTATGAGGTCGGGCATTTGTGGGGTCATGGCCCATTGCATATAGGGCAGATTGTTTTTGTGCGGTAAAATGATGTTTATTTCCACCCCCCGCATGGCGCATAGGGACAAGGCGTCGCGCAGAGTTGTATCTGGCAGGAAATAGGGCGAAACGATTTGGACTTTATTGCGGGCGGTGGATAGGGCGGCAAGGAGTGTCCAGCGAATGGGGTTTCGCTCCATATCTGGACCTGCAGGGACGCCGCGGATCATGAGGTTTCCCGATGTTTCTAATTGAGGGAACCACAAGGGACCGGTGAGGACTTCGTCGGTCGTAAAATGCCATTCATGGGCGAAGGTTCCCATCAGGTGGCGTAGGACGGGGCCTTCCACCTTGAAATGGTGATCCCGTATCGGATGGTTATTGGTAGGGTGAAGGAGGTTTCCTTCTGAAATATTCATGCTGCCGGTAAAGCCGATTTTGCCGTCAATGACCAAAATTTTGTGGTGATTACGCAGATTGAGATAGGGCATCCGCCAGGGCATGAAGGAATGCAAAAAGCGCGCGCTGGGTATGCCAAGCTTTACAAGCAGGCTATAGGCAGACGGGAATGAGTAGTGTGAGCCCACTCCATCTATCAGGACGCGAACTTCGACGCCGCGTTGATGGGCCTCAAATAGCGCGTCGATGAATTGTTTGCCGGCGCGGTCATTGTTGAAGATGTAAGTAGAGAGGGCAATGGAGTGCTGTGCCTGTTCTATGGCCTTGCACATTGCGGGAAAAGCTTGGTCGCCATTGTCGAAAATGTCGACTTGGTTGCCCTCGACATATGCCACTGGGGAGATTTGACGACCCATTGTCGACATCTGGGTGAGTTGGCGTGTGGCTTCGGGGGAACGTGTGGTGAGGGCGGATACGCCCGCAGGGGGCAGGGCAAGGTCCCCTGTTTCGTGACCACCTGCCCGCAGTACTTCGGCCCGACGTTGGATGCGATTGATGCCAAAGAGCAGATAGACGACCCAACCCACGATTGGCACGAGGACAATAACCCCCACCCAAGCAGAGGCTGCTTTTGCATCTTGTTTGGTCAAGATGGCATGTCCGACGGCGGAAACTTGGGCCACAAGAGAAATAAGGCCGACGAGAACGGGCCAAAATTCGGTGGCTATTTCTGGGCCTAATTCCGGGGTCATAATTGCCTTAAGTGTTGCATGCACCTATAGCGATTGAGACTATAGGTGCATGTTATGTCGTTTAGAACCTTACAGTAATGCCTGCATTTAATGCACGATCTTCACCCACGAAGTACCGATCGGACCCTCGGTTGAAATCTGCCCGTTCAGCATAGCGTGTGTCCAAGATATTTGTCAGAGAACCTGAAAGTTGAAGGTTCTCATTAATATCCCAAGCGGCCCGCAGGTTAAACAGGTCATGGCCATCATATGATTCCTGGTTGCCCGGGTCTGTAAAATATTTCCCCATATGGACCCATTCCAGCTCAAAGCGTGCGGCCTCAATTGGTGAATACCCTAACCGGACATTTGCAATTGTGCGCGGTGCTGTATCGACGTCATCACCTGATGTGATGTTGCTGTTGATATCGCCCACGTCCCGATTGAAATCATATTTGTGGACGGCGTAGGTTGCTGCGGCACTGATATCAAATTGTTCGCCCAGCGTGCGGAAGGCTTCTAGTTCGATGCCGTAGTGTTTCGTGCGTCCATTGATGACGTTGAAATTATTGGAGTCGCGAAAGAAGAAGTTCTTCTTTTTCATATAGAAGGCTGCCACCTCAAATTCAATGCCAGCAAATTGGCCTCGGCTCCCGATTTCAAGACTATCAAGTTTCTCCGACTTTGCTTCGCCGGGCACTTGGTTGAATTGCATGCGGTAGAGGTCTGTGGCTTGAGGTGCGCGGGCGCCGCGTGAGATATTTGCAAAGCCGATAAAATCTTCAGTGAATGCGTGCGTGATCCCAAACTTAGGCGTGACATCTGCGAATTGGTCACTGCGATCAGGGGTGCGCAAAAAGCGGTTGGCGGTGCCGAAGAACCCGTCTGCCGTTAGATTGTCATACTCATAATTGGTGAACTCAAACCGCACGCCTGTTGTCAATTCGGTGGCATCGCTGAGTGCCCATGTCGCATGAAGGTAGGGTGCGATTGTCGTGGCTTGCACGGTGTAATCATAGTGCAGGCCTTGCTCGTAACTGAAAATATCAGGATCGGTTTGCAGCTCGCTTAGGTAGCCGTCGGAATATTCAAAGTCATTGCCAATGATGAGGCTGTGGCCGTTTCCAAACGGTTGTTTGTAGCTGCTTTGCAGACCTACGCTCCAATGACCATTCTTTTCAATGGCTTGGCTAGGTAGGAAGTGCATCCGAAATTCCATCCGGTTTGTGCGCGCGTAGGGCGTGAGCGTCAAAGCAGAGCCATCGTTGAAATGACGGGTCCAATGAACGGCTGACCGCACTGACCATGCGTCGCGGTAGGCTTCTGGATTGGCGTTGGTTTTGCGCAGCGCGTCGTCCTTATAGGCGTCCGTGCCATTCACATAGCCGCCGGTTTCTTGGTTGAGGTTCATGACGTTTAGTGTGGCAACAACCTCATTTGCATGATCGGTATGATCATAGCGAAGCTGTGCTTTTTGTTGACCAAAACCAGTGTCATCCTGGAAGCCGTCGTCTTTGGCTAAAGAATAGCTGAACCGAATGGCGTTGTCGTAGGTGGGGGCGTCGATCCCGGCGGAGGCTGTGCCCCAACTGTTGAGAACGCCGTGTGGCCCCACGCGCACGCTGGTGATGGCTTCGGGCGTGGTTGTGCTTGGCAGAGAGATGAAGTTTACGAGGCCGTGAACAGCGTTGGAGCCATAAAGAGCGCTGCCGGGACCTCGAATAACTTCGATGGAGCTGACGACATCATCAAATGCATCAAAGAGCCCATTTACATTCGCAAAACCTGGGGCGCGCATGGGCACGCCGTCTTCAAGGTAGAGGAAAGAGCCTGCGCCCGCGCCGCCGGTTAGAACAGGTGAGCGGATGGCTGTTAGGTTTTCTTGGCCGTTGCCGCGCTGGACATTAACGCCCGGCAAACGATTGATGACTTGCTGTATGTGATCAGCTTGGATGTCGGTCACTTCTTGGCCGTCAAGGCGGGCGACGTTCCCGGGGTGTTTTGCCTTCGGGGTGTTGGTGCGCGTGCTTGTGACCACAACAGTTTCTAGCAAAGTGTGTTGGGGCGTGGTGGTCGCCGCGGTTTTCTCCGCTGCCAATGTCGCCACCGCCTCTTGCGCATGGGCTGGTGCGATGTGGGCTAGTGATGCGCTGAGCAATAAAGCTGAGAAGCAGGTAGATCCCCGTAAAAGTTGTCGATATGCAGCAGGTTGTAAATTAGATAATTTACCTTTAGTCGAATTCATTGTGGTACTCCCCAGCTTACTTTAATCCAGCTATAGATGGCCCTTCGGCCTTCTTATTATTAGCTACCCAGTGTTGGCGCAGCATAAAGTGCTTGAGTAGATGTGGCGACCCTTCAAAGGGCGCTTTCAGCGAGGGCGTCAGGATTGGCGCTATATCTACCTTTTTTCGAATATAAGAGAGCCTTAACCATCCCATGCTCTTAATCCTAAAGTTATGGTTTGTGTAATGTTCTGCTTCTATTCTGCGCCCTTAGGCGATAGTTCGGGGGTAATATGGCCACGCAGATCGGCGTTTTGACGCCAACATTGCAGA
>NVSO02000210.1 GCA_002401305.2 Rhodobiaceae bacterium
AGCTTTGTCTCATCAGAAGACGCGACAGAGCACCTCACCTCCTACGTTATTAGACCGTGCGTCGTTGTCAGACATGACACCGCGTGGCGTAGAGACAATAGAAATCCCCAATCCGTTTCGCACTGTTGGAATTTCGTTCACAGAAGTATAGACCCGACGGCCAGGCTTAGAAACCCGGCTGATTTCCTGAATAACAGGACGCCCTTCTGAATACTTCAATTCGATTTCAAATTCGGCCTTGCCGCCTTCAAAATCTGCACGTGAATAGCCGCGAATGTAGCCTTCGCCTTGCAACACGTCGAGCACCCAGCCACGCAGCTTGGACGCTGGTGTCTTAACTGTGCCTTTGCCGCGCATTTGGGCATTACGGATACGAGTCAGCATATCGCCGAGTGGATCACTCATAGTCATGATACGTTCTCCTTACCAGCTTGACTTAACAAGACCAGGGATCAAACCATTTGAGCCAAACTCACGAAGGTGGATCCGGGACATGCGAAGTTTGCGATAATAAGCGCGCGGGCGACCTGTGATTTCACACCGGTTACGAACACGGTTTTTGGCAGAATCACGCGGCATTTCGGCCAAAGCCAATGTTGCCTTAAATCGTTCATCTACAGGCAATGTTCTATCCATGATAGTTGCCTTAAGCGCGGCACGCTTAGTAGCGAATTTCGCCACCTTAGCCCTACGCTTGATATTCTTATCAATGGCGCTTTTTTTAGCCATATAGTCCTCCGATATCCGCTCAAACCCGCGGATCAGCGATGAAACCCCTACTTAGGAAAGGGGAAATTAAATTGCGTCAGAAGCTCAAGAGCCTCTGCATCAGTCTTAGCAGTTGTGCAGACAATGATGTCCATACCACGGGTAGCTTCAACATCGTCGTAGTTGATTTCCGGGAACACTAACTGTTCCTTCAAGCCCATAGCATAATTACCGTTGCCGTCGAAGCTTTTTGCGTTCAATCCGCGAAAATCTCTTACACGAGGCAATGCAATTGTCACCAAACGGTCCAAAAACTCATACATTTGCTCACGGCGAAGAGTAACTTTACAGCCAATTGGCATTTCTTCGCGAAGCTTGAATGTCGCTTCTGATTTCTTAGCACGTGTAATTACGGGTTTCTGACCAGAAATTTTCTGCAATTCAGCGAATGCAGCGTCTACTTTCTTCTTGTCATTAACCGCTTCGCCCACGCCCATATTGATGACAACTTTGTCCAATTTGGGAATTTGGTTCACATTTGCGTAACCAAATTTTTTCTGCATTGCATCACGAATTTCGTTTTCGTAAATGCCCTTGAGCCGTGCTTTATATGCTTCAGCCATCGATCACTTCTCCCGACACCTTAGCGACACGGACTTTTTTTCCGTCTTCGAGCGTCTTGAAACCAACACGTGTCGCTTTACCCTCTTTAGGGTCAACCACAGCAATGTTAGACAAATGTATTTTCGCTTCGCGGCTTTCAATCCCACCTTGAGACGTTTGGGTCGGCTTCGTATGGCGTTTCACCATATTCACGCCTTGCACCAAAGCTTTCTCATCGGAAGGAAAAATGCCAATCACGTCGCCCTGCTTGCCTTTGTCTTTGCCGGCAAGCACAACAACTTTATCGCCTTTTTTAATCTTCGCGGCCATTTACAGGACCTCCGGCGCGAGAGACACAATTTTCATGTGGTTCTTCGCACGCAATTCACGTGTAACAGGGCCAAAGATACGAGTACCTAGCGGCTCACCGTTATTGTTGATGATCACGGCTGCGTTGCTGTCAAAACGGATAACCGTTCCATCAGCGCGACGAATGTCTTTTGCGGTGCGAACCACAACAGCTTTCATTACGTCGCCTTTTTTCACGCGGCCGCGTGGGATGGCTTCTTTAACACTCACTACAATGATGTCACCGACACCAGCGTAACGACGTTTAGAACCACCCAGAACTTTGATGCACTGTACACGGCGAGCACCGGAATTGTCCGCAACATCCAGGTTCGTTTGCATCTGAATCATGGCTGTCTGCCTTTATAAATAAGCAGAACGACACCCTCATTTAAGAGAGTTACGCGTCGTCCTGAATCAATTCCCAACGTTTATGCTTCGAAATAGGCGCACATTCTTGAATTCGAACGATTTGGCCTTCTTTCGCAACATTCTGCTCATCATGTGCCTTG
Organism: Rhodobiaceae bacterium; assembly: GCA_002401305.2. Lineage (GTDB taxonomy): Bacteria > Pseudomonadota > Alphaproteobacteria > Parvibaculales > Parvibaculaceae > NORP139. The sequence goes on from NVSO02000210.1 coordinate 2,172, forward strand.
TACTTTTTAGTACGGCGCACAGTTTTCTTCAAAAGCGGGTCGGTGAAGCGACGCTCGACATTGACTACAATAGTCTTGTCGCTCTTATCGCTAACCACGGTACCCTGTAGCACTCGCTTCGGCATGGTCTAGACCTCACTTCTCGCCTGTCAACGCCACAGGGCGCTGAAAGGTCTTAATACGTGCAATATCACGACGCACTTGGCGGCGTCGCGCGGTGTTCTCAAGCTGCCCGCTAGCTGCCTGGAAGCGCAGATTGAACTGCTCCTTCTTCAGCTTTACCAACTCGTCTCCGAGTTGGTCCGGCGTCATGTCTTTCAGCTCGTTGGCCTTCATGGCCTTATCCTCTCTTCAAATTCCCGGGTCAGTAAAACAACCAAATAGTGGTTATTTCGCTTCACCTGGACGCGTAACAAAACGCGTTTTAATCGGTAGTTTAGCAGCGGCCAATTCCATTGCTTGTTTAGCAACTTCAAGCGACACACCGTCGATTTCAAACATGATCCGACCTGGTTTCACACGAGCCGCCCAATATTCTGGCGTACCCTTACCTTTACCCATCCGAACCTCAGTAGGCTTTTTGGACACAGGCACATCCGGGAAAATCCGGATCCAGACCCGACCAGCCCGTTTCATGTGGCGGGTCATCGCGCGACGAGCTGCCTCAATTTGACGAGCAGTGACGCGTTCTGGCTCAACCGCCTTCAGACCATAGGCACCGAAATTCAAATCAGTACCACCTTTGGCTTTACCGTGTATCCGGCCTTTGTGGGCCTTACGGAACTTAGTGCGCTTCGGTTGCAGCATCTTAGAACTCTCTTCATTTCCCGCCCTGCCCGAAAGCAGTCAGCGGCATTAATTCTTACTTCCGCGAGTCACGATCACGACGACCACGATTGCCATCAGATGGACCACCAACATTCGCACGATTGTCATGCGCCATTGGATCATGTTCAAGGATTTCGCCCTTGAAGATCCAGCATTTGATCCCGATCACACCGTAAGCGGTGTGCGCAGAAGCAACGCCGTAGTCAATGTCAGCCCGCATCGTATGAAGTGGCACACGACCCTCACGGTACCACTCAGTCCGAGCAATCTCAGCACCGCCAAGACGACCAGCACAGTTGATCCGGATACCACCAGCGCCAAGACGCATAGCTGATTGAACAGCCCGCTTCATAGCACGACGGAAAGCAACCCGGCGTTCCAACTGCTGAGCAATATTGTCAGCAACCAACATCGCATCGATCTCAGGTTTACGAACTTCCACGATGTTCAAGTGAACTTCGCTTTGGGTCATTTTGCTGATAGCGCGACGAAGCGCTTCAATATCAGCACCCTTCTTACCAATAACCACCCCAGGACGCGCTGTGTTAATTGTCACACGGCACTTTTTGTGAGGGCGCTCGATAATGATCTTAGAGATGCCCGCGGCTTTCAGTTTCTTTTGCAAGAACTTACGGATCGCGAAATCTTCGTGAAGCAACTTACCGTACTCTTCGCCTTCCGCATACCAGCGGCTGTCCCAAGTTCGGTTAATGCCAAGGCGAAGGCTAATTGGATTAATCTTCTGACCCATTACGCTGTCTCCTCAACTTGCTTAAGCACAATAGTGATTTGGCTGTACGGCTTCAAAATTTTGCCAACGCGGCCACGTGCCCGAGGACGCCAACGTTTCATCACCAAGTTTTTACCGACATAAGCTTCGGTGATAACCAATGAATCAACATCAAGGTCATGGTTGTTTTCTGCATTCGCAATCGCGCTTTGCAAAACCTTTTTAACATCACTAGCAATCCGCTTCGGAGAGAAGGTCAAATCAGCCAAGGCTTTTTCAACTTTCTCACCACGAATGGTCTGAGCGACGAGGTTTAGCTTCTGCGGGCTTGTACGGAGCATACGGCCAATTGCCAATGCTTCATTATCAGCCAAGCTGCGTTCTTTGGACTTTTTGCCCATGATTACTTCCTCTTCGCCTTCCTGTCCGCGGTGTGGCCGTAATAGGTACGGCTTGGCGCGAATTCACCGAATTTGTGTCCAACCATATCTTCGGAAACATTCACTGCGACATGTTTATTGCCGTTGTAAACACCGAAGGTTAGACCAACGAATTGCGGCAGGATCGTAGAGCGACGGCTCCAGATCTTGATCACTTCTTTGCGGCCAGATGCGCGAGATGTTTCTGCTTTCTTCAGCAGATACCCGTCGACAAATGGACCTTTCCAGACAGAACGTGTCATCTTTCGTTTTCCTTACTTCCGACGCTGGTGACGGCTACGAACGATATACTTGTCCGTCTGTTTATTAGAACGTGTCCGTTTACCCTTGGTAGGCTTACCCCAAGGGGTAACAGGGTGACGACCACCAGAGGTACGGCCTTCACCACCACCATGCGGGTGATCAACCGGGTTCATCGCTACACCCCGAACGGATGGACGTTTGCCCAACCAACGGTTCCGACCAGCTTTAGCCAGCTTGGTGTTAGATTTATCCGGATTGGACACGGCACCAATAGTTGCCATGCACTCACCACGGATCAAGCGTTGCTCGCCAGATCCTAGACGAATAATTGCATATGCACGGTCCCGACCAACAAGTTGAGCATAGGTACCAGCTGAACGAGCAATCTGCCCGCCTTTGCCCTGTTTCATCTCAATGTTGTGGATAATAGTACCCACTGGGATCGCAGACAATGGCATCGCGTTGCCCGGCTTCACGTCAGCTTTTGCGCTGGAGATTACCGTGTCACCTTCAGCCAAGCGCTGTGGCGCCAGGATGTAGGATAACTCACCGTCTTCATATTTAATCAGAGCGATAAACGCTGTGCGGTTCGGATCGTACTCAATGCGCTCGACAACCGCTGGGATATCAAACTTAATCCGTTTGAAGTCAACCATGCGGTAGGTGCGCTTATGACCACCACCACGACGACGCGCAGTAATACGCCCGGTATTGTTACGCCCACCGGATTTAGTCAGGCCTTGTGTCAATTTCTTGACAGGCTTGCCTTTCCAAAGCGCTGAATAATCCACAAGGATCAAACCGCGCTGCCCAGGGCTAGTTGGTTTATAGCTTTTAAGTGCCATTATATTTTGCGCTCTCTTCGCTTACTAGCCGATCAAAGGCCCGTTGTGACATCGATCGAGTGACCATCTTCAAGGGTCACAATCGCTTTTTTAAAATCGCTTTGATGACCAATGCGACCTTTGAAGCGTTTGGTTTTGCCCTTCACCTTAATGGTGTTTACGGCTTTAACCTTAACTTCGAACAATGCTTCGATCGCTGCTTTAACAACAGGTTTCGTCGCAGTGATGGCCACTTTGAAGATCACTTGGTTATGCTCTGAAGCCAGCGTGGATTTCTCCGTAATCACTGGCGACAGAATAACGTCATAATGCCTTGCGGTGCTCATTTGAACCGAGCCTCCAAGCTTTCCAATGCCGCTTTGGTAAGAACCAATTTGTCGCGACGTAGGATATCATAAACATTGATGCCTTGCGCTGGCAGAACATCCACAAGTGGAATGTTACGTGCAGCCAACTCAAAATTAGCATCCAGCTCAGAACCGCCAATAACCAAAGCAGACTTAAGACCAAGTTTTCCAAATAATGCACGAAGCTGAGCTGTCTTAGGCGCAGCCATCTTAGCATCATCAAGGATGATCAAATTGTCTTCCTTAACCTTGGAAGACAAAGCGTGCTTAAGTGCAAGCGCGCGAACCTTCTTCGGCAGGTCGATAGCATGGGAGCGGACCACGGGTCCGAACGCCTTACCACCACCACGGAACTGAGGAACCTTGCGGTTACCGTGACGTGCACCACCAGACCCTTTTTGGTTGACGAATTTCTTCGTCGTGCCCGTAACTTCCGAGCGACCTTTGGTCTTGTGTGTGCCCTGCTGACGTTTGGCGAGCTGATAGGTCACCATCCGTTGCAGAATATCTTTGCGAGGGTCCAGACCGAAAACCGCGTCTGGCAACTCCACACTGCCGGCAGAGCCAGCATCAAGTGTTGTAACGTCGGCTTTCATTATTCTTCGCCCTTCTCTTCAGCTGGCGCTTCAGCAGGTGCTTCAACGGCTGCTTCTTTAGCAACACGTATAGCAGCCGGCATCGGCAGACCCTCAGGAGCAGGAAGTTTCACTGCATCACGCAGGAACACCCAACCGCCTTTGGAACCAGGCACTGCCCCTTTAACCAGGATCAAGCCACGATCGAGATCGGTCTTGATTACTTCCAGGTTCTGGGTGGTGACGCGAACGGCACCCATGTGACCAGCCATCTTTTTGCCCTTGAAGACACGGCCAGGATCTTGGCACTGTCCCGTCGAACCATGGCTACGGTGACTGACGGATACACCGTGAGACGCCCGCAAGCCCTTAAAGTTATGGCGCTTCATTGCACCGGCAAAACCTTTACCGATGGAAATCCCGCTTGCATCAACCTTTTGACCCGCAAGGAAGTGATCAGCAGTAATCTCTGCACCCACTTCAATAAGGTTCTCAGGGCTGACACGAAACTCTGCCAACTTCCGTTTTGGTTCAACGTGAGTTACCGCGAAGTGACCACGCATCGCTTTGGATACATTCTTGACCTTCGCCCGACCTGCGCCGAGCTGAACTGCCGTGTAACCGTTTTTTTCTTGCGTACGCTGTGATACGACCTGGCAATTGTCCAGTTTCAAAACAGTAACCGGAATGTGCCGGCCCTCTTCTGTGAACACGCGGGTCATACCCAGTTTTTGTACTATTACTCCGGAGCGCATTGTCCGAAATCCTTCTCTTATTGGCGACCTAAAGCTCTTTTAAAGCTTGATCTCAACATCAACACCTGCAGCAAGATCGAGCTTCATTAGCGCGTCGACCGTTTGCGGCGTGGGATCTACGATATCCAGCAGGCGCTTGTGCGTGCGGATCTCGAATTGCTCCCGGCTTTTCTTATCAATGTGCGGACCACGCAACACTGTGTACTTCTCGATCCGCGTTGGCAGCGGGATCGGGCCACGAACTTGTGCCCCTGTCCGCTTAGCCGTGTTCACGATTTCCTTAGTGGAACTATCGAGAACCCGGTGGTCGAAAGCTTTCAACCGGATACGAATGTTTTGGCTCTGCATAATATATATCCTAATGCCTGCCCTGAAAATAAGTTGTGATGCCTAAACGAGCACCACAACTCAACTAATTACTCAACGATTGTAGACACAACGCCCGCGCCAACCGTCCGGCCACCTTCACGGATAGCGAAGCGAAGCTTCTCTTCCATGGCGATCGGAGCAATCAACTCAACGTTCATGTTTACATTATCGCCAGGCATAACCATTTCCGTGCCTTCTGGCAGAGTTACAACACCAGTAACATCTGTCGTACGGAAGTAGAACTGTGGACGATAGTTTGTGAAGAATGGTGTGTGACGACCACCCTCTTCTTTCGTCAGAATGTATGCTTCTGCAACAAACTTCGTGTGAGGTGTGATCGAACCAGGAGCACAAAGAACCTGACCCCGCTCAACACCCTCACGGGTAACACCGCGAAGCAATGCACCAATGTTGTCACCAGCTTCACCGCGATCAAGCAGCTTGCGGAACATTTCAACACCCGTACAAGTGGTTTTGGTCGTGTCGTGAATGCCAACGATTTCAATCTCTTCGCCAACATTAATCACACCACGTTCAACCCGGCCTGTCACAACTGTACCACGACCTGAAATTGAGAATACATCCTCAATAGGCATCAGGAATGGCAGATCAATAGGACGATCTGGCTGTGGAATGTACTCATCAACAGCTTTCATAAGCTCTTTGATGGAGTTCTTGCCGATTTCGTCATCACGACCTTCAAGCGCTGCCAAAGCAGACCCTTTAATGATCGGAATCTCATCACCTGGATAATCATACGTGTCAAGCAACTCGCGGATTTCCATTTCAACCAATTCGATCAACTCTTCGTCGTCAACTTGGTCAACTTTGTTCATGTAAACAACCAGCGCTGGCACACCAACCTGACGCGCAAGCAAAATGTGCTCACGTGTCTGTGGCATAGGACCATCAGCAGCGTTCACCACCAAGATACCACCATCCATTTGGGCGGCACCGGTGATCATGTTTTTCACATAGTCAGCGTGACCCGGGCAATCAACGTGGGCGTAGTGACGTGCTTCAGTCTCATACTCAACGTGAGCTGTAGAGATCGTGATGCCACGTGCTTTCTCTTCTGGCGCTTTGTCGATATCAGAGTAATCAGAGAAGACCGCCCCGCCTGTTTCAGCTAGCACTTTCGTGATCGCTGCTGTCAGCGTGGTTTTACCATGGTCAACGTGACCAATAGTCCCAATGTTACAATGCGGTTTGGTACGCTCAAATTTTTCCTTGGCCATGGTTCACAAAACCTTCCGTCTATGGCGCTTACGACATCGCCGGCAAAAACCGGGCTTCACTTTAAGCCAGCCCCCACCATTGAAGACCGCTTAACAAAATATTTTACAGCGGCATATCCCTACGCCAGCTAGCAGAACAGGCCCAAACCGACCCTCACCCGAACTGGCGGTGAGATCAATAGGGGCCGAAAAGAGAGAATGGAGCGGGTGAAGGGAATCGAACCCTCATCTTCAGCTTGGAAGGCTATTGCTCGACCATTGAGCTACACCCGCCCGAAAAGGCTTTCTCTCTTAGCATATATTCAGCGCACACG